>DNTK01000015.1 GCA_003508755.1 Bacteroidales bacterium
TCCCTGTAGTAGCATTGTCGAGGCTATCATTGACATGATTGGCATCGATATAGTAAAGGGGCGTATAAGAATTATCTTGCACGTAAGCGACCTCTCCACCAAAGTCGGTTCTTAGCTTAAGTCCTTCAATAATCTCGAAAACACCATATATATTTCCAAGTACTTTGTTGGTAGATGATTTGCTGTTATGGTATTCCAAAAGCGCGACAGGATTTGTAATTTCCTGAAGACCTACTCCAAAATCAGCAGGTGTTCCCCAGGTACCGTCGTCATACTTTATCGGTACAATGGGTTGCATATTAATGGCCTGGTTTAATCCTAAACCATATTGACTGTTGCCATCGATTCCTCTGCGCTTAATGTTAGCAAGATTTATATTGGTCCCAATTTCAAATTTACCTATGGATCTTTTCGTCCCTAAACGATAAGTAAAGCGTTCAAAATTAGATTTACCCGGAGCGATAATTCCTTCCTGCTTAAAATAAGAAAGCGAGGAAGAATAGGTGTTATTCTCGCCACCACCGTTAAAGGATAAGGTATGACTTGTTTTTAAAGCATTTTTGTTAAAGATTGCTTCCTGCCAGTCTGTATCCCATCCATTATCACGGATCAAGGCTATGGTAGCTTCATCAAACAAGGGGTTACTGCGACCATCATTCGCTTGTGCCTCATTCATGATTTCGAGATATTGCTCAGAATTTAGCATATCTTGCTTCTTCCAGGCATTCTGGATACCATAAAAACCGTCATACGTCACCTTAATAGGAGTAGATTTTTTACCCTGCTTTGTTGTAATTATAATTACCCCATTTGCACCTCGGGTTCCATAAATAGCAGATGCAGATGCATCCTTTAACACTTCAATAGACGCAATATCTGAAGAATTTAAATAGTCCATTGCATCTCGGGTAAGTGGTAATCCGTCTACAATATACAAGGGATCAGCATCACGATAAGTTCCAACACCACGAATTCTTACTGTCAGGTTATCGCCGGGTTGTCCACTGTTGTTCATTACCATTACACCGGCTGCTTTTCCCTGGATGGCTTGCTCCACCCTCAGGTCGGCTGATTTTTCAAGGTCCTCGGCACTAATTTTAGCAATGGAACCAGTTATAACACTTTTCTTTTGTGTGCCGTAGCCAACCACATATACCTCATCCATGGTATGAATGTCGGCAATTAAAACAATATCAACAGTGGTTTCGGTACCAATAAGTTTTTCTTCATTTAGGTATCCAACATATGAGAATACGACCACATCTCCTTCGGCTACCTGAATCTGGTAAAAACCTTCAAGGTCTGTTACAACGCCCTTGGTAGTTCCCTTTACAAAGACATTAACCCCAGGTAGCGCTTCGTCATTTTCAGCTGAAGTCACCTTCCCCGTTAGCATCCGGTCCTGTGCCCAAACATGAGCATACAGTCCTGAGAGGAAAAGAATTATTAACAGTTTTTTCATAAAAAAGAGTTTTAGAATAGTTAGGTGTAAATCATTGACAAGAAAATCATTCTGAAACAGGCCTACAATTAATGTCTCCCCTCAAATACTCTTGAAGTATGAGTAGGTATACTCAAAACCTCTTTAATATATTGTATCTATCAGATAATTAATACATTAAACTGTAAAAAATAATTACCTGCAGGCACGAGTATTGTGTTTTGTACTGCCTCTGCTATGGTGCTGCATGGATTGAATTGGAATTGCAAACTAAAGGCTGAGAGGTTTTAAGAAGCGTTAATAAGGCTTTTTTTGATTCTGGTCTACTACTTTTGTGTCAGGCATAAACTGATTCTTTTGAGGGAATCATTAATTAATTAAAT
This sequence comes from Bacteroidales bacterium, assembly GCA_003508755.1. Classification (GTDB taxonomy): domain Bacteria; phylum Bacteroidota; class Bacteroidia; order Bacteroidales; family UBA10428; genus UBA10428. The sequence continues at coordinate 1,825 of DNTK01000015.1, forward strand.
ACATTATGGCAACAGGCATTTCATCATCTGCTCTAAAAACCCAGGCTCATTCAGGCCAGGGATATACTTTTCCTTTAATTGTGTTAACATCACTCTTTTTTATGTGGGGTTTTATCACTTGTCTGAATGATATACTCATTCCTCACCTGATGAATGTCTTTGAACTCAACTATACGCAGGGTATGTTGGTTCAGTTTGTATTCTTTACAGCTTATGCAGTAATGTCTATGCCTTCTGGTTCGATTGTAAAGCGCATTGGATATAAGAGCGGAATTGTTACTGGTTTAATAATTGCAGGAATTGGAGCTTTGCTTTTTTATCCGGCGGCCGGAACAAGGTCATATCCATTTTTTTTGTTTGCATTTTTTATACTTGCAACCGGAATAACTTTATTACAGGTTTCAGCCAATCCTTATGTATCTGTTTTAGGACCCTCTGAAACCGCTTCAAGCCGATTAACCTTAACACAGGCATTTAACTCTCTTGGCACTACTATTGCACCCATCCTGGGCTCCATACTTATTTTAGCTGTAGCAACTGAAGGGGTTACGGCTGAACAAGAAGCTGAAGCGGTGCAAGGCCCATACCTTGGTCTTGCGGCTGCCTTATTTATTCTGGCTGCAGTAATCGCAATAGTAAAACTGCCAACGATTAAAAACGAAGATGAAAACAGTCCACGTAATTTAGAAATAAATGGGGCTATGAAACATAAATCGGCATGGGGATATCGTCATCTTGTTTTAGGTGCAATTGCCATATTCGTTTATGTGGGTGCTGAAGTTTCGATAGGGAGCTTCCTTGTGAAATTTCTCGGCCTGCCGGAAATAGCAGGAATTACACAGGAGGAAGGCGGTAAAATGATATCCTATTATTGGGGGGGAGCCATGGTTGGCCGGTTTATTGGTGCAGCATTGATGCAAAAACTAAATCCGGGAAAACTACTAGGATTCAATGCTTTTGTAGCATTACTTCTTGTTGTTCTTACCATGTTAACTTCGGGAAGTATTGCCATGTGGTTAATTTTAGCGGTTGGGTTATTTAATTCAATTATGTTCCCAACCATTTTTACACTTGCTATCAACAAGCTGGGAATACATACGCCTCAAGCCTCGGGTATTTTATGTATGGCTATTGTTGGAGGTGCAATAGTTCCGTTGCTACAAGGAGTTATTGCAGACTCGAGCATTGGGTTGCATCACTCGTTTATATTACCGGTGTTATGCTATGCCTACATAGCGTTTTATGGATTCAAAGGGCATAAAGCCGATGAAACTATTACTAGCTGAAATAAGTAAATAAACAGAAATAACAGATTTTAAAAGCAATATATGCCATAATTTTCGGTGTATCTTGCTTTTTTTTTACTGCTTTTGCAACAGCTATAGATAATAGAATTACTTTGTTTATATACCAGGTGATTAGAGTTAAGAAGAAACAGTATACTGCTTTTTGTGGGGTGCTTAAAAATACCTCCAGTAATCATTAAACATACAATAACTCATCTATTGTCTTTTTCGGATCGGGAGATTTAAATACGGTAGTTCCAGCGACCAGGTTAGTAGCCCCGTGGTCGTAAAGCTCACGTGCATTTTCAACAGTTACGCCCCCATCTACCTGTATTTGAGCTTTTGAGTTACGGCGCTGAAGTAATTCGTATAATCGGGCAATTTTTTCGAAACTGTTATGAATAAACTTTTGTCCGCCATAGCCCGGATTTACGCTCATAACCAGAACAAGGTCTAAATCGGGGGCGATATCTTCAAGCAAAGATACGGGAGTATGCGGGTTTAGGGAAACACCAGCCATGACACCTTTATTTTTGATGTATTGTATTGTGCGGTGCAGATGTATCACAGCTTCATAATGCACTGTTATGTTCTGGGCACCGGCTTGTACAAAACTGTCGATATGCCTGTCGGGCTCAACAATCATCAAATGTGCGTCTATAAGCTTATCGGATATTTTACTCAGACTTTGAATAACCGGAATGCCAAATGATATATTCGGAACAAACACCCCGTCCATGACATCGCAATGCAGCCATTGTGCATTACTCTGGTTAACCATTTCTACTTCTTTTTGCAGGTTATTGAAGTCTGCCGCAAGGAGTGAGGGGGCGATGATTCTATTCATGTAATCTTAATTTGCTGTAAAATTAATTTATTTGAACAGATGCACAAGCACAGGATTAATTTGAGCATATATTTCCCCACATGAACCAGAAAAGGAATAAAAACTTTTTTAAATCTTTATCTCCACATATTCAAAATCGAATTTAGCCATCCTTGACATTTCACGGCCCACTTCAAGCATGTCTTCATCATCTTCTTCGTAATGCCAGCGAACAGCAATGGGCTTACCCTGCGCGTGAAGCTGCCCCAGTTTTTTACAAAAACCGAGTATAAACTTAGCCGATGTTGAATTAAAATATTCGAAGTTAAAATTGAATTCAACAGGAGTCTTTAGGGGTTCTTTTGAATCGGTAAAAAACTGTTCGAGATCTTTAACCCAATCGAGTATGTGTTTATAAAAAACACTTGCATTCTCAGGTCTCGACTCACCCGATATTTCAAAAATATTGCTATTCGGATCAAACAGAACCTTTGGCGAGGTTGAAGTGGATTCTATATTTAATTCTTTCATAAAATAAAAGGTATAATCATGTTTCGATGGGAATGGATACTTGTAATTCAAAGACAGAAAATTGCTCGTTTATAGGGTTAAAACTATAATTTATTTTGTTGTCTGACTTCATGGCAATTGTTATAATTCCCAATCCAGCCCCATCTGTATCAATAGTATTTTCTTTATTAATTTGGTTGTCGTACATTTTTCGCAAACCTTCCCGGTTTTGGTTGCTCACGTCAGTTAATTTTTCTTTGAGTAATGCTACCTCATTATTTGCTATAAGATTACCCGCAGTAATAAAATATTCCCCAACGCCTTTTTCAAGAACAATGTATGGGTGAATTGCTGTATCTGGATCGCCAGCTTTATGCCTGAGAATATTCTCAACACATTCAACCATGATATTATATACTCTTTTCTTTAGAACCTTTTTAATGGTATGCGCTTCTAAATCATTCTTTACCTTTTGCAGAAGAATTTCAGTGGTCTTAAACTCTATAGGCCCTTTATAATTTAGTATGGTTTGATTCCCGGTCATTAATTATATGATAGATAGTGTTTTGGCTAATAAAAATACGATTTTTAAAATACAGTGCTCAAGCTTTATTCTTAATTTTTTACAAGATAGGAAATAATTAATAGCTTTATGTGAAACAATGTTGCTGCAATACATGATCGAAAATGATAGCTTTGGTTTTATCAAATATTTAAATTGCAGGGAATTAATGTGATATTCCAACCCTAAAATAACCAGACACAAACATGAATGAAAATATATTAAAAGCGCTTATTCAATTATTTGCACTTGTTATTGATATCGACAAATCCGGAAAGCTGCCAAACCGCGAGCGTAGCTTTGTGGAAACCTTTCTTGGAAGCCTGCTAAATAAAGATCTCATTCAAAAATACCTTGAACTTTTTGATGAGAACCTGAAGCTCTATACAGAGAGCAATGCGGATATCTCGGCAAAGAAAAAAAGAAAACGTGTTATGCTGGATGCCATGAAGGTGATGTCAATTTGTGAACAAATTAACCAGGAACTGGAGCAAAAGCAGAAAACATATGTGCTTTTAAAACTATTGGAATTTATTTCTTTAGGCGAGCATATCTCCGAAAAAGAACTTGACTTTGTTTTATCTGTTTCATCGGCGTTTAATATCCATGAAAAAGAATATCAAAACTGCAAAAACTTTGTTTTTGATACGATTGAAACAACCCCGGAGAAACAAAACATTTTAATCATAAATTCTAATAGCAAACCCCAAGGCGAAACATTATATAAAAATATTGGCGACATTACCGGTAGTATTATCTTTTTGCATATCAAAAGCACCAATACTTTTGCATTTCGATATACGGGTACACAAGATATCTATCTGAACGGGCAAAACATAACACCCAGACAAGTGTATACTTTTGAAACCGGTTCTTCATTGAGAGGGGCAACCATAAATACACTCTACTATACCGATATAGTTAGGGTGTTCATGAACCTTCCGGAAGAGACCAGAACATCATTGGTTGCACGAAATGTCGAATTCAGATTCAGAAAAAGTGAAAATGGTGTTCGAGTAAACAATCTTGAAATTGATTCTGGTCAGCTTGTTGGAGTAATGGGTGCAAGTGGCGCAGGCAAATCCACACTGCTCAATATTTTAAATGGAAATATTAAACCCCAGAAAGGTAAAGTCTATATTAACGGCCAAGATTTATACGATGAAAACAATAATGAAAAGAGCAGTGTAATTGGTTATGTTCCACAGGATGATATATTGTTTGAAGAATTAACAGTATACCAGAATCTTTATCTTAACACACGGTTATCTCTCGATAATTATTCAGACCATGAAAGAAAAAATCTGGTTGAGAATATGCTCTATGATCTCGATTTATACGAGATTAAAGATTTAGTTGTAGGGAGCTTACTGAATAAATTTATTAGCGGTGGTCAACGAAAACGATTAAATATTGCACTTGAATTAATCCGGGAGCCTTCTGTATTGTTTGTCGATGAGCCAACTTCAGGCTTGTCTTCTGTCGACTCTGAAATGGTTATGAACCTTTTAAAGGAACTGACCCTGAAAGGGAAAATTGTCATCGTAAATATCCATCAGCCTTCGTCAGATATCTTTAAAATGTTCGACCGTATGCTCTTCCTCGACAAGGGGGGATACCTGATATATTCGGGCAATCCTATCGATGCCATCCGGTATTTTAAAACAAAAGGCAATTATATTAATGCTGAGGGTGAACAGTGTTTAGAATGTGGTAATGTTAACCCTGAACAACTGCTGCAAATTATTGAGTCGAGAATTGTAAATGAATACGGTAAGCTAACAAGAACCCGAAAAATTAATCCCAAGGAATGGTTTGAGCTTTTTAATAAAACACAAAAAAACCTTTCTGATAGCATAAAAATAAGACCAACACCTCATCAAAGTTCATACAGTATTCCAAGCAAGCTAAAGCAGTTTAAAATTTTTCTGAACCGTGATTTACTGACCAAGCTAACAAATAAGCAATATCTGCTGATTAGTCTTTTAGAAGCTCCGGTATTAGCAATATTATTGGGTTTTT
>DNTK01000415.1 GCA_003508755.1 Bacteroidales bacterium
GGGTGCTAAAGTACTCGATTTTGGCTTGGCCACTACCCCATCCATGTTTATGTCGACCCAGTTTGAGGCAACAAATTGCGATGGTGCGGTAATGATAACCGCCAGTCATTTGCCCTGGAACCGCAATGGCTTTAAATTCTTTACAACCAAGACAGGCTTTGAAAAAGCTAACATAACCGAACTGCTTAGCATTGCAGAAAAAGGAATATTTGATCAAATACCCGGAGGGAAATGCACGAAGAGTGACATCATCACACCTTATTCGGAATTTCTTATTCATTATATAAAAGAGAAAACCGGTATGTCACAACCTCTGTCCGGTTTAAAGATTGTATTAGATGCCGGAAATGGAGCTGGTGGATTTTTTGCCAAAAAAATATTACACCCCCTGGGTGCAGATACAGGTGGTAGTGTTTACCTGGAACCCGATGGTAATTTTCCAAATCATGCACCTAATCCTGAAGATAAGGCTGCCGCCACTTCCATACAGAATACGGTGCTTCAAAATAAGGCTGATTTAGGCATCATATTCGATACAGATGTTGACAGAGCAGCCGTTGTTGATAAAGAAGGGAACTCGATTAACCGAAATGCCTTGATTGCCTTGTTGTCCACCATTGTATTAAAAGAACATCCGGGTAGTACAATTGTGACCGACTCCGTTACTTCTGATGGATTGACTAAGTTCATCCTTGCACATCATGGCAGGCACCTTCGTTTTAAGCGGGGATACAAAAATGTGATAAACGAATCCATTGCACTAAATGCGCGTGGTAAGGAAAGCTGGTTGGCCATTGAGACATCGGGGCATGCTGCATTTAAAGAAAACTTTTTTCTTGATGATGGAGCATTCCTGGTGGCAAAAGTACTTGTTGAAGTAGCAAGGCTTGCAAAAGAAAACAAAACCATAACCAGTCATCTTGATGCCCTGGAGCAACCCGTCGAGGCTAATGAATTTCGCATATCAATAAAAAATAGCGACTTTAAATCATATGGAGAAACCGTTATTTTTAAGTTAAAAGAATTCCTTGAAAATCAGGAAGGATGGTTGGCAGAACCAGTCAATTATGAAGGTTTAAGGGTCAGTTGTGACAAAAAAAACGGCAATGGTTGGTTTTTGTTGCGCTTATCGCTGCACGATCCTGTTTTACCGTTAAACATTGAGTCAAATTCAACTGGCGGTGTTGAGCTAATTGCGAGCCGATTGAGACCATTTTTCGAACAATTTAAGGAGCTAAACAACATTTCACTCATATAACCCTCGAAATATACGAGGGCATTGGATATATTTTCTACTTTTGTCAACCGAATATTATGCGCCTATACAAAGAAAATACCATTGGTCTTGTAGTGGATATGCAGGAAAAACTTCTTCCACATATAACCCATTCAGATGAAATAAAAGATAACTGCATTAAGCTCATTAAAGGATTAAATATTCTTGATGTTCCCATCGTGGTAACACAGCAGTATACAAAGGGTTTAGGACCAACCGATGATGATGTAAACAAAGCTATCGGTAATTTTTCCTACATCGAAAAGATGGCCTTTAGCTGCTACCGCCAAAGCGACTTTATTAAAGTGCTAAATAAAAGCGGGAAGCGAAACGTGGTTATCATGGGCATTGAGTCGCATATTTGTGTATTACAAACTGCCCTGGATTTACTTTACAACAACTTTAATCCGGTAGTTGTAACCAATGCCATTGGTTCGCGCAAGGCAGAAGATAAACAAATCGCTCTTTGGCGCATGCGCGATGTAGGTTCTATAATGACGACTTATGAGTCCATTTTATTCGAATTATGCAAGCAGGCAGGCACAGACGAGTTTAAAGCTATTTCAAAATTAGTTAAATAGAAAACACCACCATGAGGAAGGTATATACCATCGGAGAAACAGTTCTGGATATTCTAATCAAAGGAAATCAACCATTTACAGCAAAAGCCGGCGGGGCTTGTTTAAATTCCGCGGTAACCCTGGGACGATTAGGACTGCCTACCTATTTTATTGGAGAATACGGATTAGATGAAGTAGGAAATTTCATTGATCGCTTTTTAAAAGACAACCATGTATCGACCGAATATGTTTACCGGTATTTCGATGGGAAATCGGCCCTGGCACTTGCTTTCTTAAATGAAAACAACGATGCCAGTTATGACTTCTATAAAATTTACCCGAAGAAGCGCCTGCACATTCGCTTCCCCGACATTGACCAGGGCGACATTGTTTTATTTGGTTCGTTTTATGCCATCACACCCGAAGTTCGGGATATCCTGATAAGGTTTATTAACCATGCTAATAAGCAAAAAGCCATCGTTATGTACGATCCGAACTTCAGAAAACAACATTTACATGAACTACCTAAACTAAAACCACTGATTCTCGATAACATTGAACACAGCAATATTCTGCGAGGTTCAAACGAAGATTTTTCCTTCATATTCGGAACACGTAATGCCGACGATACCTACGAGTTACTGAAAGATAAATCGCCTATTTTGCTTTATACTGCCTCCACTAAAGGAGTTTTTGTACGAACTCCTAAAATAAGTGAGCGATTCGACACTAAAAAAATCGAAGCCAAAAGCACCATTGGTGCAGGAGACAATTTTAATGCCGGTGTCGTATACTCATTAATAAAACACAACATCTCCTACAAGGAACTGAATTCAATTGGACCGGAAATCTGGGAGGAGATTATTACTACAGCCATTGATTTTGCCACCCATGTATGCCTCAGTTATGATAATTACATTTCGGCAGAATACGCTGATCAGGTAAAATCTAGATAAAAATTAGCATGATTTTTCGACCAATAGGCTGATTTCTATTCCCTGATCTATCATGTCTGATTAGTGTATACTGATAAGCTACTTTCCACGCAAACGGAATACATAGGATATGGTACCTTCCTGCACCATAGGAGCATCATCTTTTTTGTTAAAGCGAGATGCTAAAGCAGCCTGCCTGGCGGCGGCCAGCAGATCGCTATCAAGAGTGGTTGAGCCCTTTACACCTGGCTCAGCAAATATAACCTTACCAGTTCTGTCTACTCTTACCCTCACAACCACTTTGCCTTCTTTCTGTGTGTCGAATTCCGGTATGGGTAACCGCACGGACGATCGTCCTACTAAACTAAATTCAATTCCTTCTCCTGTGCCGGCACCTAAGGACCGATTTGTTACATCCGGATCGCCGGTAAGACTGCCCTGATTTCCTGAACCGCCAGTTTCACCCTCGGAAGCTGTAGATTCCGAATCGGTTTTTCTACCCTGATACATGGCATTGGGATTTACCACAGGTACAGGTTCTTCTTTCTTTACTTCCTCTTCGGGCTTTTTTTGGGGTTTTACTTCCGTAACTTGTTTTGGTTGTTCCCTTTTCACAGGGGTTACCGCAGGAGCTTCCTCATAATCCTGTGTTAACTGCTCTTCGAGTTCCTCTGTAACCGTTTCAGCTGTTGGTGTTGATGCAGTTTGCTCGACAACTTCCTCAATTTCTCTAGGCTCAATAGTTCCCGAACCAAAATCATCATCACCAAAATTGATAAGTATGCCCTGCTCGGCTGGTAAGGGCAAAGGGGTTCTAAATCCCATGAAAAGAAACATGAAGAGCAAAAGGGTATAAAATACCGCAGTTAATACAAATGCTTTATTGTCCCAATTCATTTGCGCCCTTTATTATTCCGGTGCCGTAGCAAGTATAACTTTGTATTTATGGCGCTTGGCAATGTTCATTACCTTCACCACGTATTCCACTGGAACCGATTTATCGGCATGCAGTGAGAGGGTTGGCTCCACCCTAAACTTTAGTTCCTGCTCAAGGCGTCCTTCGAGTTGACTGAAATCGATTTTATCGCTGCCGACATAAAAATCAATTTCTTTTGTAATACTTACGGTCACTTGTGGCGAAGCCTGTGTCTGGTTGCTGCTTCTGGGAAGTAAAAGCTTTATTGCATTGGGTGCAATTAGCGTGGAGGTAAGCATAAAAAATATTAATAACAGGAATACGATATCGGTCATTCCTGACATGCTAAACTGCACGCTTACCTTATTTCTGCTGCTTATACTCATATCCTGATTATTTAGCAGGTTCGTTTAACAGGTCCATAAACTCGGTGGTAGTAGCCTCAAGCTGATATACTACCTTTTCTACCCTGGCCACTAACACATTGTAGGCAAAATAGGCAATAATACCTACTACTAAACCGGCAACTGTGGTAACCAGAGCAGTATAAATACCACCTGAGAGTAAAGAAACATCAATGTTATTCCCACTATGCGACATATCGTAGAAAGCTCTGACCATACCCATAACTGTTCCCAGAAAACCAATCATTGGAGCACCTCCGGCAACCGTTGCAAGTAAGGGCAGTCCTTTTTCCAATTTGTATATCTCAAGCTTGCCAATATTCTCAATGGCTGTGGAAACATCATTTAAGGGTCGTCCAATCCGGTGAATTCCCTTTTCAATCATGCTGGCCGTAGGATTACTATATGATTGGCAAAGTGCCAGGGCCGAATCGAGTTTACCATCATGAATATAATCCTTAATACGGTTCATGAAATTCATATCTAACTTTGCAGCTTTGTTTATGGCAAAAAACCTTTCAAAAAAGATATATACGGCCAATACCGAAAGCAACACAATCGGTAACATCAGCCAGCCACCCTTCTGTGCTACCTCAAAGAATGGCATTCTTAATTCTTCAGCTCCTTCTGCTGCTGCCTGCACAGCCTGTTGAGCCACATCGGTTTGTAGTATTATAAATGCGTTCATAGCTTAAATTTGTTTGCACTAAATTATATAAACGGTAAAGGTCTTATTATTATTTTAATTGCGAATTATAAACATTCTACTCCTGTTCCTGGATTTCTTCTTCCCTCACGGCTTCTTTTTGTTTTTTTGTAGCGGTTCTGTTTTTCTTTTTCTCATTTTTGTTTTTACGATACCAGGAACCAATTTCATTAAATTTATCGAATTCTTCCGTATAAAATACACCAACTCCTTGTGTATATTTCGAATAGTTGACAAGCTCGTTATCGTTGGCGCGGTTATAAGCCCGGGCCCTTAACTTACCACTGCGTGTTATTTTATAGTCCACATCAAGGTTACCAAGAATATCGTTTGCCTGATCGGCTTCAGCATTTGTTTTCATGTCTACACTTCCGTTGATGCTTAGGCGGTCGTTTAATAATTGAGTTGAAAGAGCCACCTCTAATTCTTGTGGGCTAATATCAGTTCCGGGCCGATAGTTTACACCTATATCAAACTCATCGCTTATTTGCGAAAGCCAGTTGCTTACCTGGTTACTTAATAACTCACTGGCATTTACACCGGCTATATTGGTATTATCGAACCCTGAGTTTTCTCCGGTTTCTTTCAGCAAAAAGCGGTTTAAAACCAGTAGTGAAAGAAACTGTTTTCCCATTTCCTCGTTGGAATGAATGGCTGCAGACAATTGATCGCGTTGCTCCTGTTCGGCAAATGGTAGGTGAATATCATATTGTATAACAGGCTCCATGAGCTTTCCTGACAACCCCAGTTTACAATCGATAGTGTAACGGTAAGTACTGTTCGGATCGCCTGTTAAATCGGCCAGTGAAGCCTTTGTCCGATAAAATGTGCTGATATTGATGTTTGCATTAACCGGATCACCTGACCATTGCAAGCTACTTCCCTGTTCTACTTTAAAGCGCTTATTTATTACATCACGAAGTGTGAACAAATAAGTCCCTGACTCAATAACATAATCACCTATCATTTTAAAATCGCCTAAAGAATTTATAGCAATACGCAAATCTCCATTACCGCGTGTAGAAATTTCATCGCCCATGGTTGGATCGAAAATAATTTTCACTTCTGCTTCGGGAGTAACATTCAGGTTAAAATCGAGCTGCATGCCAGAAAGATTTACTTTGTATTCCTCCTTTTCTTCTGACTCTGTAAGGGTATCGGCAGTTATTATGCGTATAAAATCATATTCCGACAACTCCTCACTTCCGGACAGCGGTATATTAAATTCAGTGCCTGGTTCGGTGGTAGCCCTGATATCAAATTTCAATGCCGATGTTGGACCTGTAATTCGAATTAAGCCAGAAGCAAAGGCTTGTCCGAAAAAAGATTGATTGTCTTCCTGGGTCGTATTTAAACAATAAAAGTTTTGTGGTTGCAGGCTAAGGTTTAAATTGAAGTTCTTAAGATACTCAGTTCGAATCATCCCATTTAGGGTAGCGGTATTTATGTACTTATCGAATAATTCAACACCATCGAAAACAATATTATTGTTGGTTATGGAAATGTCGGATGTAAAATTGTACCGAGTCTTAAGGTAATCTACTGTTAATGCAGCTTTCTGAAGTTTTAAATCACCGTTTAGTTTAGGTTCCCCAGCTGTGCCTGTAAGGGTCATATAGCCTGAAGCTAATCCCCTGATATCGCTGAAAACGGTGTTTAAGTAGGGATTAATAAAGTTTAACCGGAATTTTTCGAAATTAAGTGCTAAATCGAGCTGACCATTTCTTCGTGGGTAAATATCTCCATTTATTTCGAGCGTTTTTAGCATTCCGCGCAAAATATCCGCCTCAATCTCTATAGACTCTTTTCTGCTATTCCATTGGCTTTCTATGTAAGTATCACCGAGTAATTCATCATTTAGCTCAAGGCTTTTCACGTTTAGCGATGCGAAAAATAAGGGGCGTTTAAAACCATGCAATTGCGCTTGCCCGTTTAGTATACCTCCAAACTTAAATGTGGAGGAGCGTGTAAAGAAATTGAGGTTGCCAAAATTAAAATCCTTAAAATCGAAATGCAGGCTATCTCCTGCAGCCTCTGTTAGCTCGCCCCACGCCTTAAAATACTCTCCATTATGTGCCAGTTTAAAATCGTCAACGGTAATTCTGCTGCTATCGATAAGAATGTTTACCGGAGATAAAACCCATACGGAATCGCTGATGATAAAAAAGGAACTGTCAACATTCAAGTTGGCTTTTAATTTTTGTCCGGGAAGATTGTTAAATGCTAAATTCCCTTTCAATCCTCCTTTATGCAGGGTACTGTCCCAATTTAACCAACGCGAGTTAAAATCAATCCTGTTTGAATCAATATGAGCAAATAATGTAAAATTATCAAATGATATACGTCGGCTAAGATCAAATTCGCTGCACCCAAAATCCATTGATATACTGGTATCGGTGGCAAACGAGTTTAATACCATGTTCTCAATTTCTGAATTATTCAGCTTCACTTTTGGCGATTGTAGGTGCAGCTTGGCAGTTAGGGTTTCATCCCGTTTTAATTCACCCTCGACAACCGAATTGGGATTTAACATGTAATTGGGCGTGAAGAAGGCAAACAAGGGCTCACTGTTTTTTAGCGATAACTGATATTTAAAGTCTGATTTTGCCAATAGTTGTTTTCTTTCCTTTACTAAACCTAATGAAGGCATGTAAGTATCGGCCAATTGAATGTATTCGTCGACTAATTGGGTAAGCTTAAAATGACCCACAATTTCACCATCAAGAAAATCTGAGTTAACCACTACTTTGTTTTGAAGCGAGTCATTTTGCAGCTGTAGCAAAAGATCATACACTTGTATTTGTGCTTCAGACTTGGTAAAGAGGGAGTTAAGAAGCTTTACTTCACCATTAATGTCATCTACCTGGTTTCCTGAAAGATTGGCATGAACGAGAAAGGAAGCAGTATAGTTCGGATCTTTTTTGTTAATGTGTAGTGGAAATAAATTCGCCTTAAGAACATTTGCCGTAAAATCGTATTTGCGAATCGAGGATGATAAATCGAGTAAACCGTTAAAATTCATCCTCAGATTTGGGTCATTAATTTCAAGCTTACCATTAAATCGTTGCTTTGAGAAACTGCCATCC
>DNTK01000284.1 GCA_003508755.1 Bacteroidales bacterium
GCATAAAATCTGCGAGCACAATTGCAGTAGCTGCTTCAACAATTACGGGTGCCCTGAGGGCTACACACAAATCATGTCGTCCTTCTACTTTGAGGGTATCAACCTGTCCGGTTTTAACATTTAAAGTTTTTTGTTCTTTGCTAATACTCGAAGTGGGCTTAATTGCAATGCGAAATACCAGCTCATTCCCATTGGAGATACCTCCGTTTATTCCGCCGGCGTGGTTAGTTTCTGTTTTACCATCGATAGAGAGAATGTTGTCATTATGATCACTCCCCTTCATTCTGGCCGCCTGAAAGCCCGAACCAAACTCAACCCCCTTAACAGCAGGTATTGAAAACATCATATGCGATAAAACCGATTCGAGAGAATCAAAAAATGGCTCGCCCAATCCAACCGGAAGGTTCTGAGCACGGCATTCAATAATTCCTCCGATTGAGTTCTGCTCCTCCACTGCCTTGTCAATAGCTGCTTCAATGTCGGAATTACCTCCAGCCTCTAATAACTTCGCATCGATATTTATTGGACTAATAAGCTTTTTAGCAATCACTCCTGCACCGACGAGTCCGAGCGTTAAGCGTGCTGAAAAATGTCCTCCACCTCGGTAGTCTTCAAATCCTCCAAATTTTTTTGAGGCAACAAAATCAGCATGTCCGGGTCGAGGCATTTCTCGTAATTTATCATAATCTTTAGAGCGTGTATTGGTATTTTCGAACTGAATGGCCAGCGGTGCTCCGGTGGTATGGTCATTAAAAACACCATTGGTTAGTTTTGGTAAATCGGCCTCTTTCCTGGGTGTGGTGCCTTTTGCCCCTGCACGTCGTCGCGATAAATCAGCACTAAAATCGCTGAAGGCAAGTGGCAAACCCGCCGGCACACCATCGATAATAATGCCCACTCCGGGGCCATGCGATTCGCCAAAAATACTCACTCGAAATATTTTTCCAAAGGTGTTCATTATTCGTTCAGTGTTTCATTAATGGTATCTACCAGTTCTTTCATTTTTGAATAAGTGATTTGGCCCGGTGCAGTTTCTGCGCCACCATCTTCGGCTGCAAAAGTAAACTCTGCACCCAATAATGGAGCTACAATACGTGACACTTTTCCTGCTGCTCCCATTCCCAGGGCAACCATGGGCTTATTGACAGAATAGAGAGATATTAGCCGTGCATTGTCCTCAAAGAAATTCACTTTTGTTGCAATTTTTGCCACATCAGCCCCCTTGTGGTAACATTCGTCAGCAATATCAAACAACTTTCGCATTCCCGGGGTTTCGGTAAAATTATGGTAAGAAATTATTACCCGGCAATTGTTGCTTTTGGCTACTTCGATGAGCGCTTTTCTCTGATCTTCGCTGGCATCCAATTCTATATCTACATAGTTTGCTCCCGCTTCGATGGCCCGTCTTAGTTTAAAGTATTGCTCCTTTTCTGTCATATTATCGGGCCTGCAGGTGGCAATAAAATTGGCGTTTTCCTGACCGAAAACTACATCAATTGCTTCGTCGTCATACTCAGTTAAATCGAGTCGTATTTCGGCCATTTCTACCCCAGGAAGTATGGCAATGGCTTTTCTGTAATCTTTATCTGAAATCGCTACGCAAATCATCAATTAATTGTTCAAGTTGTGAATAAGGTATTTTTTTTGTCACTGCCTCTCCAATGCCTTCAAGAAGTACAAGGTGAATTTCTTCGCCTTCACGTTTTTTATCTTTTTTCATGGCATTAAAAAGCAAGGCAATATCGGTATTAGGCACAACCGGTAAATCGTATTGTAAAAGCACATTGCGAATGCGATCGGTATCTGCTGAACTTATCAATCCCAATTTCTCCGATACTTTAGCTGCAAGCACCATTCCTATGCTTACAGTCTGGCCGTGTAGTATTCCAGTTAGTTTTTCAATGGCATGGCCAAAAGTATGCCCCAGGTTAAGCAGCCTGCGCTCACCACGTTCACGTTCATCGGCCTCAACTACTTTTGCTTTCACTTCTACCGAATCGTAAATCATCTTAATCAGTGTACTGCTGTCATGCATTAATGCTGAATTGGCATTATTCTCGCAATAGGCAAACAGTTCTGCACTTTTTATTACGCCTGCCTTAATAATTTCTGAAAATCCAGCTTTAAACTGCTTTTCGTCAAGCGTTTTTAGCATGCCAGTATCGCAAAGAACAAATTCCGGTTGGCTAAAAACGCCAATCATATTCTTGTAGCCCTGGAAATTAACTCCATTCTTTCCTCCCACACTGGCATCTACCTGCGAAAGTAAAGTGGTGGAAACAAAACCAAAAGGCATACCACGCATAAAAGTTGAAGCTACAAATCCTGCAACATCACAAACTATTCCACCACCAATGGCCAGCAAAAATGTAGTTCTATCGGCTTCATAGTCGATCAATTTATCATAGATCTTCTCGAGAGTCAGCAGTGTTTTGTTGGTTTCTCCGAGTCCCATTTCAATTACCGGAACTTTTGATGGGAATCTTTTCCTGTATAGGCCTGCCACATAAGTATCGGTAAGTATAATGGTTTTTCTTCCCTTGAGATAGTTAGGAAGGTTCTCCATGCTCTCACCAATAAGTATTTTTGAAATATTCGACTCAGCCTTTACCTCAAGTAATTTCATATTCATGCAAAGGTAGAAAAACTACTCATTCATTACTTTTTCCTGACGATTAATCGATTCCTGGTGAATGGCACGAAGCACTTTAAGAATAAACTCTTCGCTCAGACCTTTACCGGTAGCTTTTTTAGTCCGCTCCTGTAGCAGTTCATCCCAGCGACCCGATTGCAGAATGGTTAAGTTGTTTTCCTTTTTATAACGACCTATTTTCTCGGCAACCTCCATACGACTGGCCAATATCTGTAAAAGTTGTGTGTCGTACTTATCTATTTCATGACGCAATTCGTCCAGGGTATGCAAAGTCATAGTATTTTCGACATTCGGATTCCTAAGTACTAATCTATCAAGCAATTCCTTTAAAGCATTGGGAGTTAGCTGCTGTGCAGCATCGCTAATAGCTTTCTCGGGATTATTATGTGTTTCGATAATTAACCCTTCAAAGTTTAAGTCCATTCCCTTTTGGGAAATTTCAAAAAGGAGATCTCGATTCCCACAAATGTGACTCGGGTCAACAATAATAGGTAATTCAGGAATACGACGCTTGAGCTCAATAGGAATCTGCCATTGAGGTGCATTGCGATAAAAGCTTTTATCATAGCTGGAAAATCCCCGGTGAATGGCTGCCAGTTTTTTTATTCCAGCCTGGTTAATTCTTTCCAGTGCTCCAATCCAAAGTTCCACATCCGGATTTATAGGATTTTTGACCAGAACAGGTATGTCTGTACCTTCCAGGGCATCGGCGATTTCCTGAACAGCAAAAGGATTTGCTGTTGTACGAGCACCAATCCAAAGTATATCAACTCCGTATTTCAAAGCCTTAAATACATGGTTTGAGTTGGCTACTTCGGTAGCCGTAAGCATGCCCAGCTCAGCTTGTACACGCTTTAACCAGTGGAGACCTTCCTTACCAACTCCCTCAAAGGTGTTAGGGCGTGTACGGGGTTTCCAAATACCCGCACGGAAAACATTCACGCCCAGGTTTTTAATCTTTTCTGCGGTATCCATTACCTGTTCTTCAGTTTCGGCACTGCAGGGGCCAGCCATTACCAGGGGGCGTTCATCGCTTACCCCGGGAAGTTTGAAGGGTTCAAGTTCTAATTTTACGCTCATATCGTTTGTTTTTATTTTGTTTCTAATCCAATAGTTTAATACCCGAATAGTACTCACCCAGGATGTGCACATCAGAGGTAAAGGGCTTAATCGCTTTCAAAGCATGTTTGTACTGCTCGTAATCATTAACTTCCAAATCTACGTAGAATTGGTATTCCCAATCTTTCCCAATAATCGGCATAGACTGAATTTTAGTAAGATTAATTTCATGAAAACTGAAAATGGATAATATCTTTGAAAGGCTTCCATACTGGTGTGAAACCGCAAAGCTAATGGAGACTTTGTTAATATCCGAATCATGAAATGATCCTCCATTGCGGTCTTGCAGAATTAAAAAGCGTGTATAATTTTTCTTATTGGTTTCAATTTCCTCTGCTACAATATCCAGTTTGTATTTTTTTGCAGCCAAATCACTTGCGATGGCAGCGATTCCTGTTAACTTTTCATCGGCAATCTTTTTAGCGCTCAAGGCTGTATCCAAGCTGTCCACGAGTTTTACTTCCGGATAATTGTCGAAAAAGTTCTGACACTGAAGAATTGCCATAGGGTGAGAAAACACCTCGCTAATATCTGCCATGGTTTGCCCGGGAAGCGCAACCAGATTTTGCTTAATACGAAGGTATATTTCGCCTATTACCTTCATGTTTGATTCGAGTAAGAGGTTGTAGTTAGGCAATATACTGCCAGCCAAAGAGTTTTCGATAGCAGTAATACCAAAATCCACCAGACCATCCTTCAAGGCTTTAAACAAATCCTTAAAAGTGTTTCGAGGCACTATTTCAATGTTTTCATCACCGAAGTACTTAATGGCTGCTATTTCGTGGAAAGCACCGTACCCTCCCTGAATAGCAATTCGTTTTGTTTTTGAAATAGTGTCTGTCATAATTTTTTATAAAAAAAAAAGTCCCGATTTTTTCGGGACTTTAAGCGTTAATATTTTAATTACCTATACTAAAAGCCCCTTCATCTTTCGTTAAAAAAGAAATAAAAGAAGAAAAAGCTATATGCATGGTTTATAATCATCGTTTTCTGTACTTTTCGAGAGCAAATATATAATCTTTTTTCATACGAAATGCATTTTCATGCATTTTTTTATGATTTTTGTCACATCTAATGTTTACTGGTTTATGTCGGATGTGGCTGCATTTTTCAGACTATCAAGATAGGCTTTAAATTCTTGTTCAGCGTTAACGATTGCCCTTGCTGTTTTCCTTTCTATAATTGCCGGAGCCATTGATTGTGTTTGTTGCTTTATATTATCTGAGGCAAACTGACGAAATTCATCACTCCTGATTTCTTCTTTAATCTGAATTTCCATATTCTTTGTGTAAGTTGAAGTAATTGAATCCAGTTTTTCTTCTAATTGTTGCACGTATTTATCCAGTTGTTCCAGCTGTTCGTGATGCAGCCTTGTAAGCTGATTTTTTGATTGATTAGCCATAGAAATTGCTGTAATAACGATAACTGTAATAACCAAAACTACAGCAGTAATTGAAATGAAGATTATCCGTCCGACACTTTTCCTGTAGCGTTGATTAAATTCATCAATCAATGTGCGTTCAAAGGAATCTATCTCATCAAACGCTTCGTTCTTTAGACTGCCGATGCTTTTGCCCAGTTTCTTATCTACTCTTTTTGTAACCAGTTTTGAAATATCCTTTTTCACATCCTTCCTGATGTCTTTTTCTATATCGTTTTTTAACGCTTTTTCAGCTTTTTTTCTACCAAGAAGTCTTATTTTCTTCTTCATAATCTTAACCTTTTCTAAAATACATAATAAGGATGCAAAGGTAAATATAATATTAATTTAATGTTAATTTTATGTTACCTTATTGTAAGGTAAATGCTTATAGCCTTGATATTCTGATGTTTAGAAATTCCTGGTATTACTCATCCAGCTTCTCAGCCAATTCGAACCACCTTAACTCTTTAAGCTCTATTTCCGAAAGTAGTTCTCCGATTTGTTTGGAGGCATCGATTATCTGATCGTTCGATAGTTCACCTGAATTTAATTGATCTTCCAATTGTGATTTCTGAGTAGTTAATCCCTCAATTTCTTTTTCAAGCTGCTCATATTCTAATCGCTCGCTATAGGTAAGCTTATTTTGAGATTTTTGAGGCTTCGATATCTTGGGCTTTAAGCCCTCTTTTATTTTCCCGGCAGTTTTCTTCTGTTTTTCTGACCATTCGATATATTGCGTATAGTTGCCCGGATAATCCTTAACCATTCCTGTTCCGTTGAAAACAAAAACATGGTCTACCAATTCATCAAGAAAATAGCGGTCGTGAGAAACTATTAAAACGCATCCTGAAAAATCCTGAAGGTATTCTTCCAGCACTTCGAGGGTGGCGATATCCAAGTCGTTGGTGGGTTCATCAAGAATTAAAAAATTCGGGCTTTGCATCAACACTGAGCAGAGGTATAAGCGTCTTTTTTCGCCCCCGCTGAGCTTATAAATATAATCGTACTGTCGTGCCGGAGGAAATAAAAAGTGATTTAAAAACTGTGATGCAGTGATGATCGTACCATCTGATAGTTTTACAGTTTCTGCTATTTCGGTCAAGGCATCGAGCACTTTCATTTTTTCATCGAAATGCAGGCCGTCTTGCCTGTAATATCCAAACTTTATAGTTTCGCCGGTTTCTATAGCCCCAGCAGCAGGTGTTAGTTTTTGTGTAACAATATCGAGAAATGTTGACTTCCCTGAGCCATTTGCACCCAGTATACCAATTTTCTCATAAGGATTAAAGGTATAAGAAAAATCTTTCAGATAGCAGTCACCATCCCAAAAGAAATCTAAATGCTTTGCAACCAGAATTTTCTTTCCGAGGCGCTTTCCACCCACATTAATTTTTACCTTTTCTTCATTTCTCTTTTGGGCAGCCTTATCCTTTAATTGATAAAAATTCTCCATTCGGTACTTTGCTTTGGTACCGCGGGCTTTTGGCATGCGCCGCATCCATTCTGTCTCTTTCCGCAGCAGATTTTCAGCTTTAGAAACCTCCGCCATTTGTTGCTCAATGCGTTCGGCCCTCTTGCGCAGAAAATAAGAGTAATTACCCTTATATCGATAGATTTTCTGAAGGTCAATTTCGATGATATCGTTACATACCCGATCAAGAAAATAGCGGTCATGCGTAACCATTAAAAGTGTAACTTTTGATCGTTGCAAGTAATCTTCCAACCAGGTAATCGCATGCACATCGAGATGGTTGGTAGGCTCATCAAGTATGATAAAGTCTGGCTCATCTATTAACATTGCGGCCAAGGCAATGCGTTTTTTCTGACCGCCTGATAATTCGTTGATTTTTTGCTGAAAGTTGCTTATTCCAAGTTGAGAAAGCAACTGTTGTATTCTGCTCTCATAATCCCATAGCTTTTCATTATCGATGCAAACCGACAATTCTTCAATCTTTTTTATGTTATTTTTCTCAACAGCTACCTCATACTCTTTTATCAAATCAAGAGAGGGATTATTAACATCAAAAATGGCTTCCAGAATCGATTTTGAAGCATCTAATTGTGGTTCCTGGGTTAAATAGCCAATCTTTTTTCCGGGTAAAAATCTGTAAGCACCTGAATCATGTGATTCCTCACCAGCAAGAATATTTAACAGGGTAGTCTTTCCTGTACCATTTGCAGCAATTAATCCAGTTTTATCTCCCTCCTCAATCGAAAATGACACCTGTTTGAGTAACTGCAAATCCCCGATTGATTTCGATACTCCCTCAACTTCCAATATTGCTGGCATAATGAATTACATTTGGCGTAAAGGTACTATTATAGTGCTAAAGGGCATATGGACACGAGGGCAAAAGTTAAACTAAAGCTATCATGAATAAAATTTAGCTTGTAATTAGTTACCTATCGAACATAACCATCGTCAAGGAATCTTAATTAGAACGAATATTCTTTGGCACTTTTGTATCTCCGCAGTTGGGTTCAACAAATTTGAACAATATCTTTAGGTTTCAATTATTAACTTTATCTTTTCATTATTGCAATTATAACATGACAAAAAAAGAACGCTTCGAATTTCTGATTAACTATTTTACTGAAGCTATGCCTGTTGCAGAAACAGAGCTTGATTACACAGACCCATATGAATTAATTGTAGCTGTTATTTTGTCCGCGCAATGCACCGATAAACGTGTTAATATCATTACCCCCCCTCTGTTTGAAGCTTATCCGTCGGTATATGATATGGCCAAAGCCACCCCGGAAGATATATTTGAATACATAAGAAGTTGTTCTTATCCCAACAATAAAGCCAAACACCTGGCAGGTATGGCACAAATGCTCGTCGAAGAATTTAAGGGTGAGGTACCGGCAGACATTACTGAATTACAAAAGTTACCCGGTGTAGGACGCAAAACGGCCAATGTAATAGCCTCGGTAATATATAACATGCCTGCTCTGGCGGTCGATACGCATGTATTCCGGGTTTCTGCCCGAATTGGTTTAACAACCCATGCGAAAACACCCCTGCAAACAGAGCAGCAGCTAGTTAAATATATACCTGATGACCTAATACCCAAAGCACACCACTGGCTCATTTTGCATGGACGATACACCTGCATTGCTCGAAACCCCAAATGCGGGAAATGCGGTTTGAAAGAAATTTGCAAGCATTATACGAAACTGAAAAAACAATCAAGTGTTGATTAATAAAGGGGTTTAGGTTTTTCTAAGAAACCTATAATATTAACTTTGTACTAATTACAATTAAGCTGTCTGCAGTGAGAATGAAGTTCTTAGTGAGAATCATATTTTTATTTTTCATATTAACGGTACCCAGTAGTTTTACCATTAAACGTATCGATTACCGCGAAGGTATGCACAACAATGTGTGCAAGGTTTTAAAAAATAATATCCTTGTATACTTTGTTTTTGTCGATACAAGAACTACAGCACCATGGACAGAATACGACATTCGGTCTACCCTGGATTCTATGGATGTCGCAGTAAGGTGGATTGAAGATCAGGCAAGACAGGCAGGAATACCTCTCAACATTCGCACCGACTATTATATTGGATCTGAATACACCACTGTTCGAAAAAATCTGGCCTATGGCACCGTAATGGAAACAGCTAAAACTCCCAATACACGGAAAGGATTAGCGGAATTAAATAAATGGGCTGACGGAATAGCTGCGCGTATCGGAAAAGATGTTCATATCACTACAAAAGATGGTATTCCTGAAATTAAAAATCCAAGAAATAAAGAACGATTGGTAGCCCACCTGCGCGATGTACATCAGCTCGAAAGTGTCGCCTTGCTTTATCTCGTTAACAATTACTACCGGAACGATATTTCCTTAGCAGTAAATCACATGCACACAAACGATATTGAATTTGCCATCACAAGCTACAAGTATCCTTCGGTTATTGCACAAAATATTTTAAATCTTTTTGGAGCTGCCGATTTATCAAAAACCCTGTATCGCAAAAATGAGAAAAAAATAAAGTTAGCCGCGGAATACTTCCCCTACGATATTATGCAGGACGTATATGCAAAAAGCGTTAATGAACTGGAAATTGGTGAGTTTACACAATATCTGATAGGATGGAAAGATAAACTTGATCAGAAATACCAGGTATTATTAACCGATGGGTTTGCTAATTTTTAAATAAAATCGATATTTTCGCAAGCAACAAGCAAATTTTGGATATAAGAAATAAAATATTAATTTTACTACTAAACAATAAGGAAAACAAGAGTTCCTAACCCCTAAAACACGAATAATGCTACAAAACAACACTATCTCATCTATCAGCAAGTTATTTGTCGCATTTCTGCTAGTTTTTTCTATATCATCCTGTCAATCAGGACAAAAGAAAACCGACAAAGATATTAGTATCGACGATTTCCTAACTGAGGATGTTATTTTTGACGATATTGATAAGGCTAAAAAGATTTTCTATTCATTGCCATCACCACTTGAAACGGCATTAATCATGAAGTCGGCAGGTGCCAAATATGATCAGGAAATCTTAAATTCGATTGACAATGTGCAGAATTACACAACAAATCGATCCATGGCCTTAAACTTAGGCATTTACACGACTGATTTAAGTTTTGCCAGCTTATTTGAACAAACTCAGGCATCAATCGATTACATGGGAGCCGCCCGGGCCATGGCAGAAGGATTGGATATCACCGACGCCATTAACAGGGATACCATGGAGAAACTTGAAGCCAACCTTAATAACCGTGATGTGGTTATGGATATTATTTCCGAAACTTTCCTTAACTCCAGTTCGTATCTAAAGGAAAATGAACGACAGGATGTGGCGGCAATAGTCTTGGTTGGTGGTTGGATTGAAGGCCTTTATCTGGCAGCGGAACTCACGGAAGGACAACCTGTTAAAAACAATAAGCTTGTTGACAGAATTTTGGAACAAAAATTATCATTAAATATCGTACATCGCTTATTAGAAGATAATAAAACCAAAAATTCCGGTGAAGTAAATGATGATATTATCGAACTAATTGCCGAGCTTCAGGATTTAAAGTCAGCTTTTGATAAAGTAAATGTTGAAACAACACAACCCTCGGTTGAAGGTGAAAATGCAGAAGGTGTAGCAAATATTAGATCAAGAACCACTGTAAGTGTTGAACAAGAAGATTTTGTAGCTTTGCAAGCATCAATTGTTAAATTAAGAACCAGCTTCGTACAATAAATAAGAAAAACCATGAGAAAAGTTTACCTACTGTTTCTGATAGTTCTCATTGCCGCATTCTCAGCAACAAATAGTTATTCGCAATGTAAAGGATTTGCAAAAAAGATTTGCAAACTTGAGCTAATGCCTTACATTCACGATGGAGCATACCATGCTGCAATCTTAACTGAAGGAGAGGAAGCTGAACTATACAAAACCTTCTACAGCGGACAAGACTATCGCATAGCTATATGCGGAACCGATGCATTACCCGATATTGAATTCCAGGTTGTTGATGCTTACAAAAATGTGTTGTACGATAATACCAAGAATGATATGTCGCGCATTTGGGATTTTCAACTTGATGCCTCACAAAACTTAAAAATTGCTATAAAAGTGCCGGTATCCAGCGAGCAAACAGAATACCCGGCGAGTGGCTGTGTAGCCATTATGTTTGGATTTAAAGAAGAATAACAAAACTTATCTACCATATAACAAACCCGATTCTTGACAGAATCGGGTTTTTTATTGCATGAAGCAAAATAATTGGCATGAAAAATGAATAACCTAATTCTTTTTTTTACGTTACTAATTAAAACACATAAAACACGAAACAATGAGAAAGATAATAAGCTCGATTTCAATAATTGCATTACTGCTTACCAGCTGCGAATGGCTTGATGAGAATCTGCCTGCCGCCCTCAGCGAGGAAGAAGTTATAGAAGGATTGAAAACAGCACTGGAAATAGGTGCCGATTCAGCTTCATCTTCTCTATCTGTATTAAACGGATATTATGGCGATGCACTGGTAAAGATTCCATTGCCTCAAGAAGCCGAATCGGTTCGTAATATGATCAATGGAAACTCTACACTTGCCAGCATTAGCGATTTGGTAGGACTGGATGATGCTTTTGAGAACGTTATTGTTGCTGTGAATCGTGCCGCCGAAGATGCTGCCAGAGAAGCCACACCAATATTTGTTGATGCCATTACAGATATGACTATTTCTGATGGCTGGGATATATTAAATGGTGTTGTCCCGGCATCTTCTTTTAAAAATTCAGGAGATTTTGATTCAACTGCAGCAACTCAATACCTAATGAACCAAACATATAATCCACTTACGAATTTGTATGCACCAAAAATTAATGCTTCGCTTGACAAAACCTTAATTGGTGACAAATCGGCTGTAGATATCTGGAGAGACCTTACCGGAACTTACAACAACTTTGTTGGACGTACTGATGTAACGATCGCCCTGACACTTTCTGGTATTGACCTCCCTTCAAACATCAATGATGATTTGGGTGAGTTTTCAACACAAAAGGCTCTCGACGGTATATATTATAAAGTGGGCGAAGAAGAAAAGAAAATACGTCGCAATCCGTTTGAATGGGCATTAGACATCTTGCACAGAGTGTTTGGCAATTTATAAAATACCTAACCACTATTATATTTACTGGCGTTGCAGTTATTGGCAACGCCTTTTTTATGATATGCTATTAAAACCTTAGGTGCTTTACCGATAGACCATGATCGCGGATCTCAATCAATGCATCTACGCCAATCTTAATTTGTGTTTCTACATAATTATTAGTAACGAGCTTGTCACTATCATCTGTTTTAACGCCTTCGGGTGTCATGGGTTGATCGGAAACCAAGAGCAATGACCCTGTTGGTATCTCATTCGTAAAACCTGTAATAAAAATGGTTGCTGTTTCCATATCGATGCCCATAGCTCTTACAGAACGCAAATAGTTTTTGAATTCAGTGTCGTATTCCCATACTCTTCTGTTGGTTGTGTATATGGTCCCGGTCCAGTAATCGCATTGAAATTTACGAATGGTATTTGATACTGCTTTTTGCAGACTAAATGCCGGTAAAGCAGGCACCTCCGAAGGAAGGTAGTCGTTGGAAGTACCTTCCCCTCTTATTGCTGCAATGGGAAGTATAAAATCACCCAGTTTATTCTTCTTTTTTAACCCGCCGCATTTTCCCAAAAATAATACAGCCTTCGGCTCAATAGCACTTAATAAGTCCATTATTGTGGCAGCATTGGCACTTCCCATGCCAAAATTTATCATAGTTATATCGCCTCTGGTAACACTTGGCATATTTGTATCCTCGCCTTGAATACTTACCTGGTGCATTTCTGCAAAAATTTCGAGGTACTTGTTGAAATTTGTAAGAAGTATAAATTTCCCGAAATCTTCCAGTGGAATACCGGTGTATCGCGGAAGCCAGTTACTCACTATATCGTGTTTGGTTTTCATAGGCACATTAAAATAATGGGTTATAGTTTTTCTTTTATGTATTTACCTGTATATGATTTCTGTTCGTTTACAATTTTTTCCGGTATTCCCTCGAATACAATATATCCACCTCCATCGCCACCTTCCGGACCCAGATCAATAATCCAATCGGCACTTTTTATTACTTCAAGGTTATGCTCAATAATAACTATTGAGTGGCCTTTTTCGATTAAAGCATTAAAAGCCTCAAGTAATTTACGAATATCATGAAAATGCAATCCGGTGGTTGGTTCATCAAAAATAAATAAAGTAGGAGTTGCTTTTTCATGCGATAAAAACGATGCCAGTTTCACACGTTGGCTTTCACCTCCGCTCAAGGTGCTCGACGACTGGCCAAGCTTCACATACCCCAATCCTACATCCGACAATGGCCGCAGCTTTTCTGTTATTTTCTTTTCAACCCCGCTTGTTTTCTTTCCAAAAAATTCAATCGCCTCATTCACTGTCATTTCGAGTACATCGTGTATATTTTTTCTATTGTACTTCACTTCCAGCACATCTTCTTTAAACCGCTTACCATGGCAATGCTCGCATGTTAATACAATATCGGCCATAAACTGCATTTCAACCTTAATGGTGCCCTCACCCTGGCATTCTTCACAGCGACCACCTTCTACATTAAAAGAAAAATGGGATGGTTTATATCCGTTGTATTTGGCATATTGCTGCTGCGAAAAGAGTTTGCGAATTTCGTCATAGGCTTTAAGGTAAGTTACCGGATTTGATCGGGATGACTTACCTATGGGATTCTGATCAACAAACTCAACATGAGAAATCGTATTGATGTCGCCAGTCAGCCTTGAATATTTTCCTGATTTTTCGCCATAACCATTAATGATTTTAGAGATAGCAGGAAACAATACCCCTTTAATGAGTGATGACTTTCCACTGCCACTTACTCCAGTAACTACCGTCATTATATTTAGTGGTATCTTTACATCAATGCCTTTTAGGTTATTTTCGTAAGCCCCTAAAATATCAATAGAATTATTCCACTTTCGTCTGCGGATTGGCAACTCAATTTGTTCCTCTCCGGTTAAATATTTTGCTGTGTAGCCATCCTTTGCCTTCTTAATTTTATCGTAAGGACCAGAATATACAATATGGCCACCCAAGCGCCCTGCTCCGGGACCAATATCAATGATATCATCTGCAGCCCGTATTATTTCTTCTTCGTGTTCAACTAATAAAATGGTATTTCCTGTTTCCTGCAGTTGTTTCAGTACTTTTACAAGTTTGTGTGTATCGCGTGGGTGCAACCCTATGCTGGGTTCGTCCAATACATAAAGTGAGCCTACAAGTGCACTGCCTAATATGGTGGCCAGATTAATACGCTGAGATTCTCCTCCGGATAATGATGCTGAAAGCCTGTTGAGTGTCAGATAACCTAAGCCTACATTGCATAAGTATTCTAAACGACTTTGAATTTCTGTAATAAGGCGCTTTCCCACCTGGAGCTCATAATCGGAAAACGCAAACCTATTAAATTTTTCTTGAAGTTTTTCAACCGGGATATCCACCAACTCGGGTAGTGAAATACCGTTTATTCGAACGTACGACGCCTCTTTCCTTAAGCGTTGCCCATGGCATTCCGGACATGTTGTTCGGCCCCTGTAG
Source organism: Bacteroidales bacterium (assembly GCA_003508755.1). Lineage (GTDB taxonomy): Bacteria > Bacteroidota > Bacteroidia > Bacteroidales > UBA10428 > UBA10428. The sequence goes on from DNTK01000284.1 coordinate 14,327, forward strand.
CGCGACAACATAACCCGGTACTGAATCTTGTACTTGTTCTCCTCAAGCATTCTGAAGAAACCATCCAGTCCTTCGAAATATTCATTCCCTGTCCATAATAACCGGCGTTGCTCCTCGGTTAATTGATAAATGGGTTTGTGAATCGGAAAATTAAATTTATCGGCATTGTAAACAAGTTCGTTCTTGTATTCCGACATCTTTTCCCCCCTCCAACAAACAATTGCTTCATCATAAACCGATTTGTTTTTATCAGGAATTACTAAATCTTCGTCGATGCCAATTACTTTCCCATATCCTTCGCACACGGGACAAGCTCCCAGGGGATTATTAAAACTAAACAGATGCACGGTAGGTTCTTCGAAGCTCATGTTATCACGTTCAAACAAGTTCGAAAAATTATGGGAAGTCATTCGGTTGTTTGCTTCGACCTGAATTACACATGCACCATCGCCCAGACGAAATGCATCCTGAACAGAGTCGGCATACCGACTAATCGAATCTTCATCGGTTTGGACCGAAACACGGTCGATAACAACATAGAATTCCTTCGCATCAGCAACTTGCTTTTCATCCAACTCTTTTGTTTTATATACCTTCGAATCGATCTCCACACGGCCAATTCCTAAATGTTTTAAATCGGTAAGCAGCTGGTGGGCATCCAGGTTTTTAAAATCGCCGTATGGAGAAAGAATAATTATCCGGGTTTCAGCCTTTAAACGAGTAATAAAATCAACAACATCAGTAACGGTATCCTTTTTTACTTCTTTATTGGAAACGGGTGAATATGTTCGACCAATACGTGCATATAAAAGCTTCAGGTAGTCATAAATCTCCGTTGAAGTACCAACTGTTGAGCGTGGATTCCGGGTGTTTACTTTTTGCTCGATAGCAATGGCCGGTGGCAGTCCATTGATATAGTCCACCTCTGGTTTATTCATCCGCCCTAAAAATTGTCTCGCATAGGAAGAGAGGCTTTCTACATACCTGCGTTGTCCCTCTGCATATATGGTATCAAATGCAAGACTCGATTTTCCGGAACCAGAAAGACCGGTTACTACCGTAAAACTATTACGCGGAATAACAACATCTATATTTTTAAGATTGTGAACCCGGGCCCCTCTAACTTCAATATTTTTTTTCTGAAGTGGCATATATTTTGAGCGTATTAGAAGCTAATTAATATTTTTTTTCGAAAATTCCATGCAAAGTTATTTGAATAAAGCAAAAAAAGTATTTAATTGCAGTCTAATTATTGAATCACCAAAAACAGATTGCCTATAGAGACACGTCTACTTCACTATTAATTAACATATCAGGAGGTAGTTGTGATACATCAGGATCGGAATGATTTTGAGCTTGTGCAGGATTTCCTTAGGGGCAATCAATCAAGTCTAGAAGTTTTAATCAACAGGTATAGACAAAAGGTTTATACGTATATTCTATTTAACGTTAAAGATGCACATTTAGCAGAAGACATCTTTCAGGACACCTTTATCAAGGTTATCAGGTCGTTGAAGAATGGGAAATACAAAGACAACGGCAAATTTCTCTCATGGGTTATGCGTATTGCGCACAACTTAATCATCGATTATTACCGGAAGGAAAAACAACTCAATGCAATATCTAACGATAACTATGAGACTGATTTATTCAACAGTCAAAAGCTATCGGAAAAAACAGTTGAGGAAAATATTATCAACGAACAAGTTGTCAGGGATGTCAGAAGTCTCATAAAGGAACTCCCTTTTGACCAGAAAGAGGTAATAATTCTAAGACATTATTGCAATTTTAGCTTTAAAGAAATTGCAGAATATACCGATGTTAGTATAAACACAGCACTGGGTAGAATGCGCTATGCGCTCATCAATCTGCGAAAGCTGATTGAAGAAAAAAATCTAAATCTGAACTTAGCGTAGTTCATAAAGAGAAAGTTTAACCAAGTTGAGTTTTTTGAAAAAAAACAACAATATTTTTTTCATCTAGGCGTTATAGTGGTGTGAATTAAATCATTAATAATATAACCCACAATGATGCCTATGAATAAAACATCTACTCTTGTTTATTCTATACATAATGTTGGTTCCAAAGCGTCAGTTGATTTATTTTCAGCAGATACTTTTGATGTTATTGCCAAGCATCACGACTTAAGCAGACTTCCTGGCCCTGTAAAACTGGTCGACGTTCGACAGCAGGTGGTTGATAATATCTTAAGCATAGCTAAATCGTTATAACATCTGGTTGTATAGAATTTTAAAATCCCGGTCGGAAGCCGGGATTTTTTATGATATATGCTTTTTTTAATTTCCTGTAATTTGGGTAGTTTAATGCCCCAGCAACGAATCAAAAATTATCTTGTAAAATGAAAAAAATACCATTCTTATTAATTATTCCCATTACAATGGCAGTATCGTGTATGACTGACAAACAAACAGACAAAAATCCATTCTTTGGGGAATACAATACTCCCTATGATATTCCTCCCTTTGAAAGAATAGAGAATGAACATTATTTACCCGCTATAAAAGAGGGAATTAAACAGCAACTGGAAGAAATTGATGCGATTGTGCAAAATCCCGAAGAACCCAGTTTCGAGAATACCATATTAGAGCTGGATAAATCAGGAGAATTTCTGAACCGAACAACAAATGTGTTCTTCAACTTAAACAGCGCAAACTCTGACGAAGATATGAGGGAGCTTGCGAAAGAAATTGGCCCCATGATTTCAGAACATAAAGATAATATCCTCTTAAATCAAGGGCTTTTTGAACGGGTAAAAGCTGTTTATGATGCCAGAAAAAATGCCGGAACTGATGGAGGCCCAGGATATAGTCCAGCCCAAATGCACGCTATTGAGAAGCATTATGACAGGTTTGTCCGCAATGGTGCAAATTTATCTGCAGAAGACCAGGAGATCCTTCGTAAAATCAACTCACAGCTTTCGAGTCTTCAGATAGCCTTTGGACAAAATTTACTTGAAGAAACCAATAAAAACTTCAAACTTATTATCGACCAAAAAGAAGATCTTGCAGGATTACCCGATGCTGTGATTGCAGGAGCTGCCGAAACAGCTGTCGAAAATGGATTAGAAGGAAAATGGGTGTTTACACTTCAGAAGCCCAGCATGATACCTTTTCTGCAATATGCGGAAAATCGGGAACTCAGAGAAAAAATATACCGAGGGTATTTCATGCGTGGAAACAACCAGGATAATTTTGACAACAAGGAAATATTAAAGCAGATAGCTGAGTTGAGAGCAGAGAAGGCTAAGCTATTTGGTCACGAAACCCATGCACACTATGTGATCGGACAGAATATGGCAAAAACCCCGGAAAATGTGAATAGCTTTCTTGAGCGGTTATGGGAACCAGCCCTAAAAATGGCCAAAAATGAAGTAAAGGAAATGCAGGCCATTATTGATGCAGAAGGCGGAGAATTTGAATTGGCCTCTTGGGATTGGTGGTATTATGCCGAAAAACTGAGAAAACAAAAGTATGATCTTGATGAAGCTCAATTAAAACCGTATTTTAAACTCGAAAACGTACGCGACGGGATGTTTTGGGTTGCGAAAAACCTGTATGGAATTGAACTTAAGAAACTTAACAATGTTCCAATGTATCACCCCGATGTGGAGGCCTATGAAGTGGTTGAAGAGGATGGTAAACATGTGGGTGTACTGTATCTCGATTATCATCCCCGCGAAAGCAAGCGTGTTGGAGCATGGTGTACAGGATACCGCGAGGCCACCTATAAAGATGGGAAATTAGTGCCGCCAGTAATCTCCATTGTGTGTAACTTTACAAAACCAACCGAACAAATTCCATCTCTGTTGACCTGGGATGAGGTAACAACACTTTTTCATGAATTCGGTCATGCTCTTCACTTTTTATTTGTTGATGGGAAATACAATCTAACAGCAGGAAATGTGCCCAGAGATTATGTTGAGCTACCCTCACAAATAATGGAGAATTTTGCCGCTGAACCGCAAGTGTTAAAATACTACGGTAAGCATTATGAAACTGGTGAGACCATTTCTGATGAATTAATTGAGAAAATTCAGAAAAGCGGGCATTTTAACCAGGGATTTATAACCGGAGAATACCTGGCTGCGGCATTTCTCGATTTAGCGTACCATAATTTAAAAGCTGGCGAAACAATCGAAGATGTATTAACATTTGAGGATGATGCCATGAGTGAAATTGGACTCATTGAAGAGATTATTCCAAGGTATCGTTCTACTTATTTTAACCACATTTTTAGTGGTGAATACTATTCTGCCGGATATTACGTATATATCTGGGCAGCAGTGCTAGATGCCGATGCTTTTGAGTATTTTAAACAGTCGGGAGATATTTTCAATAAGGAACTGGCAGCCAAATTCAGAGAGAATTGCCTGGCAAAAAGTGGCGATATGGAAGGTATGGAAGCTTATAGATTATTTCGAGGACAGGAGCCTGAGGTGGCACCTTTACTTAATAGAAGAGGATTAAACAATTAATAATTTCACTCCATACAGATCAAAAAAACAGCTTACTCGAATGGTAAGCTGTTTTTTTTACTGGTCGAACGTTAGTTAAACAACAGGATAAGTATTAATTTTTTGCCACTTACCTCCTCACACATACCAAGGTTGAAGTAGGGCGTGAGAAGGTAATTGTTGATTTTTTAAATGTAGAGTCGGATTGAGAAGGAAAATTGCAGGGCTGATTGAATTTAGGTGTCTGGGTTCGGTAATAAAAGGCTCTGGCAATTGATATAGAGGTTTGTATCTTGCTATTCGGTATGTACATTCCATTCGGGTATTGTTACATTATCATATACCCATCAAGCAGGATTTTTGTTTTTTTTCTATGGTCAATGGAACATTCTACTTGACGACTGGAATGAATATGATGACGAATATCACCACCTATAGGTGTCGGTAATCACCCATTAAAAATAGGTGTTTACCAGCAGTATATGCTGAAAGCAGCTGGTAAACACCTGAAATATCACTGTAATTTATTGATATTATGGTAATTATGGAAATCAGAACTTATACGCAATACCTGCTCCAAATATCTCTTTGAACTGCCATTTACTTTTTAGCTCGTCCCCATCGGTAAATAGTACATCGTTATCCCATATAAGATGTGTATTAAGGTTAATTGACAGCACTTTAAATACGTTTATAGTAAGTAGTACCTCCCAATTCACATCGATATCCTCTACACCGGCAAACTCAAGATAGTCGGCAAATAAATCAAGCTTTGTGAGAAAATTTATGTTCTTAATAAGCTCCTTTTCATATTTGAACTTAACAATAGCCCCTAATTCCGACCTGAAATTCTTGCTGGAATCAATTGAATACCTTAAGGCATATTTTGTGTCGGAAACATATATATTTTTTGTGTTTAAGGGCGACATAAACAAGGAAGCATGCTTATTCGGTTTGTAATTCATACCAATAGCAAGGTTTAGATATAAGGGAGCAAATGCTTCGGAAATTGGAATACTATCCGATTCAGCATAATCATATCCTTTATCGAATTGAGTACGAGCATTAAAAACGACTGTATAATACCATTTATCATTGGCCTTATAACCATAGGAAGAATTGAGCTCCAGGATATCATCGGTTTTCCTTAACCCCTGATTGCCTTGTTCTGCTCGGCCATATGCTAAATCCAGGTTATTTTCCCATAGCGAATTTCCTTTTTCGTAGTTGGCAAAAAGCCCCAAACGTCCACTGGCAGAATAACTGTTTTCGCCACCTGCAGCCCAATTAGTGAAACCTGCCTGCGACAATGTGAAATTAACCAAGCCACCCGCTTTCCATGCTGTATCTTTTACAACAGAATCCTGAGCATAAATTAGACTTGCTGATATTATTAGCGCTAGAAGTATTGAAATTCTTTTCATGATAAACGTGTATTTTTATTTCGATTTTGATTCAATAACTCGCATATCTTGCTGAGGGAATGGTATGGTTACACCTTCGGCATCGAATTGTTTTTTAATGGTCTCCTGCATAAAGAAAAATACATCCCAGTAATTGGCTGATTCGACCCATAGTCTAACCGCAAAATTTACAGAACTATCGGCCAGTTCCACAACTCCAATAAATGGCGAAGGATCCTGAAGTACTTTATTATTTCCAGAAATTACCTTCTCGATAATTGACCTTGCTTTGTCTATATCGTCATCATAACTTATACCAAAAAGTAAATCAACTCTCCGGGTAGCTTCTTCGCTGAAGTTAACCAATGAACCTGTGGATAAGCCCCCGTTAGGTAAAATTACAGTCTTATTGTCGGGTGTTTTGAGTATGGTATTAAAAATCTGGATTTTGTTTACAGTACCACTATGGCCTTGTGCTGTAATATAGTCGCCCACCTTAAACGGTTTCAACAATAGAATGATAACACCTCCGGCAAAATTCTGCAACATGCCGGATAATGCCATTCCAACGGCCAATCCCGCAGCACCCAATATTGCAATGAAGGAAGTAACTTGGATTCCTACCATCCCGATAACGGAGACAATTAAAAGTGTTTTTAGTAAAATAGAAATTAAACTTGAGAGGAAAGAAAGCAAAGACTCATCGATTTCTCGAACCTGCATGGCCTTTTTAATAAACTTGGTAGGGGATTTAATAATCCATAAACCAATGATTAACGTTAAAATAGCATAAAGCACCTTTGGACCATGCGTAATAAGTCCATTCAACAGTAACTGAATAATGTTGTCTAATTTTTCCATTTTAGTGAGTTTAGTGGGTTATCGTTTAGCATTATAATCGAACAGAAATATTTGCCACAGCAAGCTCTTACCGCGGTTAACAACAAGTAAAAATAAATAATGTTCTAAATACCATGCTCTTTAAAATACAATCGTGTGAGAACTTTTTTAAGTTCGCGCAGAAAAATTAGTTCAGTTACTACTTCTGAGAGGGGTCTGTCTGGTTCGGCTGAGGCCTTTTGCTGTATTGCCTTTTCGGGGATATCTATCTGGTAAAGAAGCGATAAAAGTTTTGTATTACTGGAGTGCAACAGCTCAAAGACTTGCGCATTTAATTGCTTACTAAGTTCGGGATAAGCATACTTAATATCGCTTGGGAACTCTATGCTTAATCCAAAAAGTCCAAAGTCCTTGATGATTTGCAATGCTGTTTGTTTTACAATATCAGCATTATCGCGGTATTTTAATAAGTCGTTTTCTGATAAATCAATTTTCACCCAGATACTGTTTTTAAGTAAGATTTCACGAAAAATAAAGATATTAAATGTTATGCTGTAAATGTACAATATCACTAGAACTTTCAGCAAGTGGAAGTTAGATAATACACTAATAATTTATTGTTCAGCTTATGGTTAAAGCGTCCTTTAAGAATTGCAGAATAGCATCTTTGCGTTCTTCTAGAATATCGTCATAATCTATTCCCATCTTTTCTTTTATCATAGGTTTAAGAACCGGCTTTGCAGCAAAAGGCAGTATGATCATTCCCATCACATTCATTAACAAATGTGAAGGATGCACAGGACGGATTTTACCCAAATTAACTTCCTGCATGAACTGCAAGATAAACCCCTGAAGTGATGGGAATATACCCTGTTCGATAACACGCTGCAAACGTTGGGGATTCTGATTCATCTCGTTTAAGATAAATACCGGTAAAAAAGAATTCTTCGATATAACTTTTATATACACAGTAACCAGGTTTTCGAGCTGTTCCATAACGGAAAGCTGAGGGTCGAGGGCTTCGCCTATTCCGGCCGAAATAGTTTGAAAAACATCGACGAATATCTTGTCAAAAAGCTTTTCCTTACTTCTGAAATAATAATGCAACAGCGCTTTATTAATGCCAGCCTCATTTGCAATTTCCTGCATGCGTGCACCAGCCAAACCCTTTTTTATAAAAATTATTCTTGCCGCATCAAGAATCCGACTTTCTGTATCTTTAGATTTGGGCATATAACCAATTATTTTAACCTTCTGGTTAAAATTAATAAATTTTAGTTGCTTTGCAGCTAAATTAAGGCTAAAGCTTTCACCAACCAAGGCACATTTTAAGCGACTCACAAAAATATCCTAAAAATTTATTAATCAAGGAGGTATAGTGTCCCTATGCCACTTCCGGTTTCTTGAACCTCAACCGGCTGACCTTTACAGAACACATCACCTACTCCAGCAATTTCAATATCAAGTTTAGAGATGACAGAGATTTCAAGTGTTCCGGTACCGCTGTGTTTTAGTAACATTTTATCGGCAATAAAATCGTACCCATAAATATTTCCAACCATGCTATTGTTAATTTCAGCATCCATGGTTTTCCCCATTAAATCAATGTCTCCAACTCCATCGGAAATTAGATCAAATTCATCCAGTACAGCATTTAGTAGCATATAGCCAGTATTCTGTTTATTAATAAGCAACCGCTTCTGAATAATTCTATCCTGAATATACAGAGCGGTAACTCCATCAAGCGTTATACTATTGATAGTAGGAGCTGTAATAAAAATATCCAATTCTGTGGCTTCAAAGTCAGAGGCGTTGTCTGAATAAACTTTCAAATTGTTTCCTGTTGTTTCTACCTGCACCAAATCCTGCAAATTATCATCCGTCTTAACCACAACACTATAGTTTTCGGACTGCGTGTAGTATATATTCACAACACCATCGACATACAAGTCGCTGAAATCCCCAACAGGGTATTTTCTGGAGGTAACATTGCCGCTGCCGGTAATTCCCTGCTCCATTTCACAACTAAAGAAAGAAATTAGAAGAAATAAATATCCGGGTAATTGATAAGATTTGAATGATTTCATGGTTTCCTGGGTTTTGCTTTTAACGACATTTCTGTATAAAAAAGGTTGCAGGAAACAGAATAAATTTCATTGGGAACAAGAACTAAAAATACTAATCACGCGTAAGGTGTTTCGCAATTATTCCAACCAAAATATTGCTTTTAATAGGTTTTGAAATATAATCATCAAAACCTACCCTTCTAAATTCCGATTCTTCTTCGGGTCGTGCAAAAGCTGTTTGTGCAATTATAAGCTGATTGGGAAACATTGCTTTAATCTTTTTTGTCGCATCTAATCCATCCATTACGGGCATCTTTATATCCATTAGAACCACATTGTAATCGTTTACCGATACCATTCTTACAGCCTCTTCGCCGTTTTTAGCCCAGGAAACTTTAACGCCCCGCTTATTAAGAATTCCACGTAAATAATTATAATTGGTTTCTTCATCCTCGGCTATGAGTATATTCAGATCTGATAAATCAATGTTTTTATTGTCGGCTATCTGTTTAACATCCTGCTCAACAATAGCTGCTTCAGCTATTTCGCCGATGGGCACTGACAAATAAAACTTTGAACCCATATCTTTCTTCGATTCTACCCATAACCTTCCATCCAGCATGGTGGCCAGTTTATTCGATATCGTCAATCCAAGGCCCGCTCCTCTATATAGCTTACGGCCCGATTCCTCCCCTTTTCGAAAGCGATTAAATATTTGACCCAAGTCTTCCTCCGGAATTCCAATACCGGTATCACTTACCGTATAAACAATGTCAGAACCATTCCTGTATACGGTGAGTTCAATTTGTCCTTGACTGGTAAACTTAAAGGCATTATCAAGCAGATTATTCAGTATTTGTCGTAACCTAAGCTCATCGCTGTTTACAAATATTTTTTTATCGCTTAATTGATTATGGTATTTAAACCCGACTTTACTATTATCCCGCCTTTTAAGTAACTCCCAATTAAAATAGGTTTCATTAATAAAGGCATTGACCTCAAAAACTGACTTCTTAACTAATAACTGGTTGGCCTCAATTTTAGATAAATCAAGGATATCATCAATTAAAATTAACAGCGACTCACTATTCATATTAATCTGTCGAATATATTCTTGTTTTTCCTGAGTTCTTAGTTCCTCATCCGCCAACAGAGAGGCAAACCCAACTATTGCATTCATTGGAGTGCGAATCTCATGTGACATATTCGATAAAAAGGCCATCTTTAATTGTTCCGATTCTTCTGCCTTTCTTTTAGCCTGCTCCAGTTCATTTGTTCTATCGCGTACAATTTCCTCCAGGTTATTTCTGTGTTTCTCCAGCTCAATGTTTTGATGCTCAATTTTATGATAGCTACTTTCCAGTTTTGTATTTGCCTCAATTAGATTTTCCTTTTGCTTCTTTAGCTCCTCGCTTTGCTGATTAATTTCAATATTCTGTGTTTCAAGAACTGTATTCAGCGAGCGCAGCTCAGATGTACGTTCGTCAACCATGCGCTTTAACAACGATCCCTGTATTCGAAGCGTTCGTACACGAAACCTGTAAATGGCAAGTAGCAATAATACGATACTGATAACAACCAGTAATCGGAATATTGGGGTTTGATAAAATGGGGGCTCCAGGTATATGTCAAGAACAACAGTGTTTTCTGTGGAAATTCCGTGGAGGTTAATTCCTCTTACCTCGAAACTGTAAGAGCCAGGGTCTATATTTGTATAAGTAGCTCGGCGACGAGAACCTGTCCGCATCCATTCTGTATCAAAACCTTTTAACCTGTATTCGTAGGTATTCAGTTCAGGGACATTATAATCGAGCAAAGCAAATTCAAAGGTAAATGTTGATTGCCAATGTTTAAGTCTTACCTCATCGGTGTAAGAAAGGCTCTTTATGATGGGTGATGATTTTTTACCTGGTAAAACCTCTTCATCGAAAATAAACATGCGGGTAAGTACCACATCTCCGGTATTTTTACTTTCAATAATATCAGCAGGATGAAACGCGTTGTAGCCATTAATACCGCCAAAATATAAAACTCCCGACGAACATTTTAATGCTGAATGTAAATTAAACTCATTCGCCTGTAATCCATCAATTGTATTAAAATTGCGCACCCTTATTGAATCTGATTCGAACTTTAACTTAGCAATACCATTATTCGTGCTTAGCCACAGGTAGCCAAAATCATCTTCTAAAATAGCCTGCACAGTATTCCCCGGTAAACCCTGATTGCGATTGTAGCTGGTAAATGTTTTTGTATTGGGATTAAAAAGGTTAAGTCCGCCATCGTGCACACCAATTAATATTCGCTTGTTAGAATCTTCGAAGATGACTCGAATTTCATTGCTTGTAAGCCCCGTAATGGAGTCTTTACCAAATGTGATGAACTTATTGCCTTTTGAACCCGGAAGCAGACAAACACCACCGTGGTAGGTTCCAATCCATAAATTATTTTTCGAATCAACTGTTAGTGTACTTAAATAATCCTCTGCTAATGATTCTTTTGTGTTTTTATCGTTTAGAAAATATTCAAACTGGTCTTTGGAGGGTATAAATTTATTAAGACCTCCTCCCAAGGTTGCCAACCAAACTACTTTTTCATCGTTACTTAATTCAATATCCCATATGTCGTTGCTGTTAACAGAATTATCCATGGACTTTACATAATGCTTCGCTTTATTAGTTTTTAGATTATAGATAAAAAATCCTGTTCGGTAAGTACCAATATATATATTGCCTCTGGAATCTGTTTTCATAGAAGTAACTACCTTCGCCTTACTCAGGAGTGGGTGTTTGATTGGGGCATGCCTGTTTGTTTCTGGATTTAAGATGTTTATTCCTCCCCCATCGGTCCCTATCCATACTTTTCCATCTGTAGTTTCACAAAAGGAAAGAATAGCATTGTTATTTAGTTCTCCTTCTGAGCCAAAACTGCGCACATGGTTAAAGCTTTGTTTATACCAATTGGTATAGGATACCCCACCGTTGTAGGTTCCAATCCAGAAATTAGTGTCAGGGTCGGCATAGATGTAATAAATTATATTAGAACTGAGCGCATACTTATTCCCTAGCTGGGGTGTATGGTATTCAATTCTTCCTGTTTCCGGCTGATAGATGTTTAATCCTGCTCCGCCTGTGCCAATCCATATATTCCCGGAGGCATCTTCATTAAATCTTCTGACAATTGAGTGGTTAAGGTGCTTTGAATCGGCTTTGCCGGATTTCAGTTGCAGGTATTGGCTGGTAATTTCATTTAATCGAAAAGCACCAGATTCATAAGTTCCAAACCATATTCCCCCTCGTCTATCCTGAAAAATATCCAATACATTCTCGCCACTCAAATAAGCACGCACGGTTGCTACTAAACCTGAGGATTTTTTTTTAAATTTCTGAATTTTAAATGCTCCGGTTGTATGTGCAATCCAAATGGAGTTGTTTCTATCGATGTATAACTTAGCATCAGTTATAGATGGAATAAGTTTATTATTCTCGTCGATTAATTTTACAGGCGAATAAGCAGCTGTTTCTTTATTAAAAAGATAAATTCCTTCATTAAATGTGCCAACTAAAAGGTTGCCTTTAAAAGAAACCAATGCTGTTACATTATTATTTTCTTGTGATATCCCATGTCTAATGGGGTAATTCACAAACCTTTCGTATTCACGCACATATTTACTTATTCCACCCTGATTTGTTCCTATCCATAAAGTTTTTTCCTCATCTTCAATTATAATATTTGCACGACCCAGACCAATGGAATTCGAATCATGTTCATCATGAAAATAATGCTTAATGGTATAGCCATCCCATTTATTTAGCCCATTATTTGTGCAAAACCAAAAAAATCCTTCGTAATCTTTTATGATACAGTTAACGGTACTTTGCGACAGCCCCTGCTCGTGTGTTAAATGATAAAACTTAAGCGAAGGAGAAGCACTGTAAGTAAGAAATGTTAAAAAAGTTAGAACAAAAGTAAGAAGTAACCTCATACCACAATTCTCTGGAAACTAGATTTGAATATACAAATTTTATTGTTAGTTCCAGTTAAAATCATGTGCCTATTCCATGCAAATTAATAGGTCAAAGTTCCAGTTGATTTTATTCTATCGGCAAGTTTGGTAAAATCGGCATGAGAATATCCTGCACCCTTAAAAACCACATCGGCAAGTTTCTTATTTGGAGCCACATAAATATCGTGCATGGGTCGCACAGTGGCCAGGTATTGGTTCACTATTGATTCAACTGTTCGCCCACGTTCTTCTCTGTCGCGCACCAGGCGCCGAATAAACCGAATATCTGAGGGCGTGTCCATAAACACCTTAAGATCAAACAGTTCATCTGGTATTCCGATGTTGTACAAGAACAGGCCTTCGATTATCAGCAACTTATTTACTTGAAGACTTTTTGTTTCTTTTTTTCGACCATGGTTTTCGTAATCGTAAACCGGGACTTCTATTTTCCTGCCCTCTTTAAGGGCTTCTATATGTTCGATAAAAAATGTGATATCAAGACTATCAGGATGATCATAGTTAACCTTAGACAATTCTTCGACCATACCACTAAAGTTCTTATAATAATTATCGAGTGAAAGGATGCCTACCTCACAATCGAATAGTTTCGATAGTTTTTTTGCCAGTGTAGTCTTGCCACTTGCTGAACCACCGCATATCCCAACAATAAACAGACTCAATACCGAATATTTTAAATAATAAATGACTGTAAAGTAAAAAGAAAATACTAATCAAGGTAGGTATTTATCCATTCTTTCACCTTTTTATCCTCCCTTTGCGTATCATTTTTATGAAAAAATTCATTCGTGGGTGCATCGTAAACATAATCTTTAATATATTCCTTGTGGTTTGCACTCACATCAGCAATGGCATCAATTATGTACTCCGCTTCTTCATTTGTCATTACGGGATGAATAGACATCCGAATCCAACCCGGTTTCATAGACAAATCGCCATGATCAATCTGGTTGGTAATAATTTTAGAGGTATCTACATCAACCGCTAGTAAAAAATGGCCATAAGTACCGGCGCAAGAGCAACCACCGCGTGTTTGGATGCCATATTTGTCGTTAAGGAATTTTACCACAAAATTATAATGTGCCTCATCAATATAGAAAGAGAAAATACCCAGACGCTCTTTTATGTTACTGGCAAGGATATGAAGATTGGGGATTTTTTCGAGTCCTTTCCAAATAAGATCGTTTAGTTCTTTTTCGCGTTTAAGCATATTTTCTACGCCCATTTCTTCTTTTAGCTTAATTGCCAGTGCAACCTTAATGGTCTGAAGAAATGCAGGGGTTCCTCCATCCTCACGCTGCTCAATATCATCGACATATTGATGACCTCCCCAGGGATTGGTCCATTCGACAGTACCTCCGCCGGGGCAATCCGGCACCTTGTTATGGTATAAAGCGCTGTCAAAAATTAATATTCCTGTTGTACCGGGTCCACCAAGAAACTTATGAGGCGAAAAAAAGATAGCATCTAATTTGCGTTTTTCATTTCCCGGATGCATATCAATATCGACATATGGAGCCGATGCGGCAAAATCCACAAAGCATAAACCACCGTGTTCGTGCATAACTTCGGCAATGTCGTAATACGGCGAAGCGACTCCTGTTACATTTGAATACGATGTAACAGCAGCTATTTTTGTTTTTCTGTTTGCGTACTTATGCAATAATTTGTGCAATGCTTCAAGATCAACCAGCCCATTACCATCGGACGGAATAACTACAACATCTCCCAGGGTTTCAATCCAGGACGTTTGATTGGAATGATGCTCCA
>DNTK01000291.1 GCA_003508755.1 Bacteroidales bacterium
TCTTTTGAAGCATGCCACGAAAAACATCCTCCAAGACACTAATCATTGTTGCGCGGTCAATGTTTTTAAGCTCCTTAAACTCCGAAAATGTTTCTATCAAATTCAGGTTTTCCATATCCTTTACAGTTATCCCTGTTAAAATTTAATTATTATATGAGCCGACACCATATCGGCATATTTTATTGTGTGAATTTCTTCTACTTTTTGCTTTTTCTTTTTGCCTTCGACCTTTAATTTTTTTTCTTCGATCAAAACAATGGATTCGTCGGTAACTTGTTTTAAAACACCTTTTAACTGACTACCTCCATTCAGTTGTACTTTTAATTCGCGGTCTATGTTTTTTTCATACTGCTGTTTAACCAGTAAAGGAGAAGACAATCCGGGTGAGGTCACTTCCAGTTCAAAATCCTCTTCCTCCCGATCAAGGTTATGTTCGATTTGCCTGCTAAAAGAAACACACTCTTCAATGGTTATTCCCTGCATACTATCAACTACCAGTTTTATCTTGTTGGTAGGTGAAATTTCAAGTGATACCACAAAGTAATCTCCCACTTTAAGCTTGGGTTCGATAAGTGATTCTATTTTTTGTTTGCTAATCAAAATGTTTGAACAATAAAATAGGGGACCGTTGTCCCCTATCCACACCTCCTAATAAATTTCGCTGCAAATGTATAAAAATTAAGTAAAAACAACAAAAGTTTTAAGAAACAATTAATTGGCTCATTGAAGATGAAGCGTATGAGGGCATGAAATTTGGAATTCATTCAGTTTTTTAATCAATGGTGATAGCTTCAAAAAATTTAAGCTAGTTTTGAAGTAAATTCTGGTGAAATGCCAAAAAAGGGAGTTAACAAACGGAAAATAATTAATGATCCGGTTCATGGATTTATTCGCTTGCCATCCGAATTGATATTCGATTTGCTTGAACACCCTGTATTTCAGAGACTAAGACGAATAAAGCAATTGGGGTTAACGTATTATGTATATCCTGGTGCGACCCATACACGTTTTCAACATGCTCTTGGTTCTGTGCATCTGATGACACAGGCTATTGCCATCTTAAAACAAAAAGGGGTTGATATCTCACCCGAAGAGGAGGAAGGAGCCTATATTGCTATTTTATTGCATGATATCGGCCATGGTCCTTTTTCACATGCCCTGGAGCACAGTTTAATTCATGGTATTTCGCACGAAGATGTCTCTAACCTGCTTATGCAGAAGCTCAATATTGATTTCAACGGCAAACTTGACTTAGCAATACAAATATTCAATAACGAGTACCCTAAAGGTTTTCTGCACCAGCTTGTTTCGAGTCAACTGGATATGGATCGCATGGATTATCTCAAACGCGATAGTTTCTTTACAGGTGTAACGGAAGGCAACATAGGAACAGATCGGATAATTAAAATGCTTGAAGTGGTTGATGACAAACTTGCCATCGAAGCCAAAGGAATCTATTCGATTGAAAAGTTCTTAATTGCCCGCCGCTTAATGTACTGGCAGGTTTATTACCATAAAGCTGTCATAGCTTCAGAGTTTCTTTTGGTTAAAACACTCCAAAGGGCAAGTCATTTAGCACTCAAGGGAGAGAAAGTATTTGCCACTCCGGCCCTTTCATACTTCATGGAGCAGCTAATTACAAAAGACAAACTCGACAATTTCGCCTCTGAAATAATCGACAGATTTCTTGAATTGGATGATACCGATATATTGGTGTCGGCCAAACAATGGATTAATTGTACCGACAAGACTTTGCGTGTGTTGGCACGGGGCATCGTAAACCGGCAGCTGCCAAAGGTAGATATCAGTAAAGATCCATTCGAAGATTCTTATGTTGATGAAGTTCGAAAAAATGTTAGCAGCATATACTATTTAAATGCTGATGAGTTAGATTATTTGGTCGCTGTTGACACCATTTCAAACAGCGCCTATTCCGACAAAAATGATAAAATTAACATCTCCTTCAGTGATGGCTGCATAAAAGATATAGCTGAGGTTTCAGATGTATTAAACATATCGTATCTGAACGAAACCATTGTGAAGTATTACCTCTGCTACCCAAAAGATTGTGGGGTATAATTATTATACCTACTTTTGTGCCCAAAAATAACAGATGGAGTTTACTGCGAAAACCATTGCCGAATTCTTAAAAGGCACGGTAGAGGGCAATCCCGAAGCAACAGTCAATAACGTAAGTCCTATTGAATCTGGTAAAGAAGGAACCTTGGCTTTTCTTGCTAATCCAAAATATGCCAAACATGTGTATACAACCGATGCCTCGATTGTGCTGGTGAGTAAGGATTTTGTAGCCGAGCAGGAGGTAAAAACAACCCTGGTGCGGGTTGAAGATGCCTACCAGGCATTTGCCATGCTGCTTGATTTATACCAGCAATCGCTGCCTCAGAAAATAGGTATCGACCCCAAAGCGTCTATCCATGAAACAGCCTCTGTGGGCGAAAAGTGTTACGTGGGTGATTTTGCATACATCGGCGAAAACAGCACCATCGGCAATAATGTAAAAATATATCCGCAGGTATATATTGGCGACAATGTTACCATTGGGGATGATTGTATCTTGTACCCGGGAGTAAAAGTTTACTTGGGAAGCAGTATTGGAAAGGATTGTATTATACATGCAGGGAGTGTAATCGGATCAGATGGGTTCGGATTTGCTCCTACCGATGGTTCTTATAAGAAAATACCCCAACTGGGAGTTGTTATCATTGAAGATCATGTTGAAATAGGATCGAATGTTTCGATTGACAGAGCCACTATGGGAGCTACCATAATAAGAAAGGGTGTTAAACTGGATAACCTTATACAGATTGCACACAATGTAGAAGTTGGCGAAAACACTGTAATGGCATCACAAACAGGAATTTCAGGCTCAACAAAGGTTGGTAAAAACTGTATGTTTGGAGGGCAAACCGGTTCGGCGGGGCATATTACCATTGCAGATGGTGTAAAAGTGGGTGCCCAGGCAGGCATTGCTAACAGCCTCAAAAAAGAGGGACAGGCAGTTATTGGCACCCCCGCGTTCGATTTTCTTGAAGCAGCCCGTTCGATGGCTGCCTATAAAAACTTAGGAGATTTAGTAAAGCGTGTAAACCAACTCGAATCTGAACTTAAGAAACTTAAAGAAAAGTAATAGCAGGAAAAAATTAGTCAGATTTTTATATCTTGCGCTCGCAATTTATTAAAGGAACGTTTCAATAAACAATGTATGTCCGAGAAGCAGAGAACAATTGCTAAAGCAGTAAGCCTAACAGGAAAGGGACTGCATAGTGGGGTGGATGTGAATGTAACGATAAAACCCGCTGAAACCGATTCTGGATACCGGTTCAAGCGCGTTGATCTTAAAGACCAACCCATCATCAGGGGATTGGCATCGAATGTAACCACAACTGCACGTGGCACCACACTTGAAGAAAACGGTGCTGGGATAATGACCATCGAGCATTTGTGCGCAGCCCTCTTCGGAATGGATATTGACAACGCACTTATTGAAGTTTCTGGACCCGAAATTCCTATTCTAAACGGAAGTTCAAAACCTTACATCGATGTCATTGACCCGGTTGGCACAGTTGAACAGGATGCCGACAGGGAATATTTTGAGATAAAAGAAAAAATGACCTACACCGATGAAAAAGGTGTAGATATTGCTATTTATCCTGACGACCATTTTAGTGTTGATGTGCACATCGATTATAATTCAAAGGTGTTGGGACCGCAATTTGCATCACTCAGAGATATATCGGAGTTTAAAGATGAAATTGCCGCCTGTAAAACTTTTGTGTTTATTCACGAATTAGAATTCCTGGCAGCCAATAACCTGATTAAAGGGGGCGACCTGGATAATGCCCTGGTTATAATGGATAAGGCATATAGCCAGGATGAGCTAGACAGAATAGCTGACCTGTTCAATAAACCTCATATAAAGGTACGCCCGGAAGGAATTCTAAGCAACACAGAGCTGGTATTCCCAAACGAACCTGCACGTCATAAATTGCTCGATGTAATTGGTGACTTAGCACTTATTGGCAAGCGCATTAAAGGTAAAGTAATTGCCCGCAAACCTGGTCACCATGGCAATACCGAGATGGCTAAAATCGTCGAAAAACAAATTAAGCTGGAGGCTTCCAGACCATCTGCGCCAGAGTACGACGAAAATGCTACTCCTGTTTTTGATGTAAGCGACATTAAAAAAATTCTCCCCCACCGTCCACCATTTCTGTTAGTGGATAAAATTACCTTCATGGATAAAGATACTATCTGTGGTATTAAAAATGTGACCATGAATGAATCTTTCTTTATTGGCCATTACCCCAATGAACCATTAATGCCCGGTGTTTTACAAATTGAATCGATGGCACAGGTAGGTGGAATTCTTTTATTGAGCATGGTACCGGACCCAGAGAATTATGTGCTCTATTTTATGAAAATCGAGAACATTAAATTTAAACACAAAGTGGTACCTGGCGACACACTGAATATAAGAATGAAATTATTAGGCCCACTTAAACGTGGCGTTGCTCTAACCAAGGGTGAAGTGTTTGTTGGCGACACCCTGGTAATGGAAGGGAATTTTATGGCCCAGCTTGCCAAAAAGGCTGATATAAAAAACTGAAAACAATACAAGACAAGCTAAAGCTGGTAATATGAATCAGAATCAATTATCGAATGTACATCCCGAGGCCAAAATTGGCGAAAATGTAACCATTGAAGCATTTGCTACAGTTGCCAAGGATGTAGAAATTGGAGATGGTACCTGGATTGGTCCTAATGCGGTAATAATGGATGGTGCTCGTATTGGAAAAAACTGTAAGATTTTTCCAGGCGCCGTTATCTCGGCAATACCTCAAGACCTTAAATTCCAGGGTGAGTATACAACTGTAGAAATTGGCGACAATACCACCATTCGCGAATGTGTGACTATTAACAAGGGCACCTCTGCAAAGAATAAGACAACCATTGGCAACAACTGCTTGCTTATGGCTTATGCCCATGTTGCACACGATTGTATCTTAAAGAACAATGTAATTGTTGGTAATAGTGTAAATTTAGCGGGTGAAGTAGAAGTGGATGATTTTGCTATTGTAAGTGCCATGTCTGGTGTACACCAGTTTGTACGAATAGGAAAATACAGTTTTATTCAGGGGGTAAGTAAAGTGGGTAAAGATGTGCCCCCCTTTGTAATGGCAGGCAGAGATCCCTTAAGCTATGCCGGATTAAACTCTGTTGGTCTTAGAAGAAAAGGATTCTCGAATGAGCAGATCAACGAAATTCAGGAAATCTACAGAGTAATCTACCAAAAAGGACTAAACACCACAGGCGCCATTAATCATATCGAAGAAAACTTTGATGATTCCGAATTTAGAAATGAAGTAATAGACTTCGTGAAGAATTCGCAGAGAGGTATAATAAAAGGGTTGCTGGATTAAGCAACCCTTTCTTTTTTATGTCAGTTCTTCACTTTTTAAACCATCCCACCCCATTGAGCTGAGCTCAACCAAACTTCCATCGGGGGTAACTAAGTGTTTTCCATCCGATTCAGAAGTAATGTGGCCAATTACCGACACCTTGTCCCAGTCTTTTACTTTATCAAAATCGCTAAGCGAAACGGTAAAAAGCAATTCATAGTCCTCACCTCCATTAAGCGCGATTGTAGTAGGTTCAAGCTGAAATTCGTCGGCTGCTTCTTTTAGCTCCTGAGAAACAGGAATCTTATCAAGGTGTACCTTGCATCCCTTATTCGAATTTGTTGTAAGATGCAATAATTCCGAAGATAACCCATCTGAAATATCTATCATCGAAGTAGGCTGAATGCCCTTTTCATTCAATTCATCCACAATATCATAGCGTGCTTCAGGCTTAAGTTGTCTCTCCAGCACATATTCAAAACCTGTTAAATCGGGCTGTCCCCCTTTTGATTCTGTAAACACTTTCTTTTCCCGCTCTAATAGCTGAAGCCCCATAAAAGCGCCTCCCAGGTCGCCGGAAACACAAATTAAATCATTCTCCTGTGCGCCGTTTCTGTATGTAATCTTTTCTTCATCGGCATAACCAAGAGCCGCAATGCTAATTATTAAACCCGAAAGTGAGCTGGTTGTATCACCACCTACGAGATCAACCTTGTAAAATTCACAGGCCAACTTTATCCCTTCATAAAGTTCTTCAATCATTTCGGCGGTAAACTTTGCCGAAACAGCAATAGAGACAACAATTTGCTGAGGATTGGCATTCATTGCATAAACATCGGAAAGGCTAACGACAACCGCCTTATAGCCCAAATGTTTTAAAGGATTATACATTAAATCGAAATGCACGCCTTCTGTAAGGATATCGGTTGTAAGTATCGTTTTCTTATTCTTGTAATCGAGAACTGCTGCATCATCTCCAACTCCAAAAACACTGGTTTCATTTTTCAGCTTGATGTCCTTGGTTATTAAATCAATCAACCCGAATTCGCCCAATTGCGAAATATCTTTCTTTTGTTCTGACATTTATCTTTTTGTTACCAATTCTGTATGAAGGCGCAAAGGTAGAAATAATCCTTTCATTGTAATAACACATATGGCCGAATCTACGGTTATACTGTTTGTGTTATTTTGCTAACACAAATAGAAGAGGAAATCTGGAATGGTTTGCACTATCTCAATAAGTTTTAGTATCTTTGTTTTTATTTAGATTGAATCTAAATAAACAAGTGTGATTGTTGGTTGTTAGTACATTCCACTAGCATTTTAAGACTAGATATATTATTCGCTACTGCATATTTTAAGAGATTGAAGCAGTGGTTATTGTTAATTTATTTGCAGACGTAAATGAGTGCAGAAGAAGATAAAATATTAACGGAAGTAACCGAGAACGAATATAAGTATGGCTTTGTTACAGACATTGAGACTGAAACCATACCTAAGGGGTTGAATGAGGATGTTATTCGCTTGATATCGAAAAAGAAAAATGAACCAGACTGGTTACTTGAGAACAGGCTAAAAGCTTATAGGCATTGGCAGACGATGAAAATGCCTGAATGGGCTTATCTGGATTTGCCTGAAATCGATTTTCAGGATATAATCTATTATGCTGCTCCCCGGAAACAGCCCAAGTATCAGAGTCTCGATGAAGTTGACCCGGAATTACTTGATACATTCAATAAACTTGGTATTCCGCTTGAAGAACAAAAACACCTTGCCGGAGTTGCGGTAGATGCTGTAATGGACAGCGTTTCGGTAAAGACTACATTCCGGGAAACCCTGGCAGAAATGGGTATTATCTTCTGTTCGTTCAGCGAAGCTGTGCAGGAGCACCCCGATCTCGTAAAAAAATACATGGGCTCGGTAGTTCCCTACACCGATAACTTTTACGCTGCGTTAAATTCTGCAGTTTTCTCCGATGGTTCATTTTGCTACATTCCTAAAGGAGTTCGTTGTCCGATGGAGTTATCGACCTATTTCAGAATTAATGCTGCCAACACAGGCCAATTCGAGCGCACTTTGATAGTTGCCGACGATGACAGTTATGTGAGTTATCTCGAAGGCTGCACCGCACCACAACGAGATGAAAACCAGCTGCATGCCGCTATTGTAGAAATTGTGGCCCATGAAAACGCCGAGGTTAAATACTCCACAGTACAAAATTGGTATCCGGGCGATAAAAATGGCAAAGGCGGTATTTACAATTTTGTAACCAAAAGGGGTATTTGTAAAGGCGATAATTCAAAGATATCCTGGACCCAGGTTGAAACTGGTTCCGCTATTACCTGGAAATATCCCAGCTGCATTCTAAAAGGTGATAATACAACAGGCGAATTCTATTCGGTTGCTGTTACAAACAATCACCAGCAAGCCGATACCGGAACGAAAATGATTCATATCGGCAAAAACTCTAAAAGTACCATCATTAGCAAAGGTATTTCTGCCGGATTAAGTCAAAACAGCTATCGAGGCTTGGTAAAAGTATTAAAAAATGCCAGTGGTGTTAGAAACTTCACACAATGCGATTCATTATTATTAGGCGATACCTGTGGAGCCCATACCTTTCCCTACCTTGAAATTGACAATGAAACCGCAATAATCGAGCACGAGGCAACCACTTCAAAGATTGGGGAAGACCAGATTTTCTATTGCAATCAGAGAGGCATTGATACCGAAAACGCCATTGGGCTTATCATTAATGGCTATGCCAAGGAAGTGCTCAATAAACTGCCTATGGAGTTTGCTGTCGAAGCACAAAAATTGCTTCAGATAAGTCTTGAAGGGAGTGTAGGATAGAATGAACTAAAAGTTGATATTAAAGATTAAAGTTTACCATATATAATGCTAAAGATAAACAATTTACATGCCTCTATAGAAGGCAAAGAAATACTGAAGGGAATATCCCTGGAAGTTAAGCCTGGAGAAGTCCATGCCATAATGGGACCCAATGGTTCAGGCAAAAGTACACTAGCATCTGTGCTGGCAGGCAGAGATTTATTTGACGTAACAGAAGGAACCGTAGAATTCCTTGACCAGGACCTGTTGGATATGGCTCCTGAGGACAGAGCGCGTTCAGGACTATTCCTCGGATTTCAGTACCCAGTCGAAATTCCCGGAGTTTCGATGGTTAATTTTATGAAAACCGCTGTAAACGAACATCGAAAACATAACAACCTGGACCCCCTCTCTGCTTCAGATTTTCTCAAACTCATGCGCGAAAAGAAAGAAGTAGTTGACATCACCTCTAACTTAACCAATCGTTCGGTTAACGAAGGGTTCTCAGGCGGTGAGAAAAAGCGAAATGAGATCTTCCAGATGGCCATGTTAGATCCAAAAATGGCTATACTCGATGAAACTGACTCAGGGCTAGATATAGATGCCTTGAAGATAGTTGCTCATGGCGTTAATAAACTTCGTACAAAGGAAAACGCTACCATTATTATTACACACTATCAAAGGCTTTTGGAATACATAGTACCCGACTTTGTACACATTCTTTACAAGGGGAAAATTGTAAAAAGCAGTGGTAAAGAATTAGCCCTTGAACTTGAGGAAAAGGGGTACGATTGGATAAAAGAGCAATAATAACTTTTAAACATTGCTTTTATGACAAAACTGGAAACATTACAAAGCGAACTGGTTAACTTGTTTGATGATAATACCGATGTATTAACAAGTAACGATTCTGACTGGATTAGGCAACAACGTAAAAATGCCCTTGAGGATTTTAAACGATTGGGCATTCCTACGAAAAAGAACGAAGCATATAAATATACCAATCTTGAGCAATACTTAACAGGGTCGGAATACGATTACGAGTTGGCACCTCTCACTTATGAGGCCAACCTTGACGATATTTTTCATTGCGACATTCCTGAACTGGCAACGCAAATTGCATTGGTGCTTAATGGGTTTTATTACAAGCACAATCGCCCAGTTGATTTACCTCAGGGGGTAATACTTTGCGGACTGGCAGAAGCAACGCAAAAATATCCGGAACTGGTTGCCAAACATTATGGCAAATATGCCAATACATCAACAAATAGTTTGGCGGCACTGAGCAGCATGTTTGCACAAGATGGTATTTTTCTTTATGTGCCAAAAAATGTGGTTATTGAAACTCCTATTCAAATAATCAACGTGGGCTATTCTTTTAAAAATCTAAGAGTAAACCGCAGAAACCTAATCATCGCAGAAGATAATGCCCAGGTGTCAGTACTTTTTTGCGATCATACACTTTGTGCCAGGAGTTTTATTACCAACTCACTCACCGAAATTTACACCGGTAATAATGCCCAAGTAGATTTCACACGAATGCAAAACGAAAACAGCAATTCCTCTCAAATATCAAATACCTTTATTCATCAGGAAGCAAACAGCACCTTCACCAGCAATACCCTCTCGCTGCATGGCGGACTAATTCGAAATAATATTTATGCCAAACTCGATGGCGAAGGAGCTACAAACAATACCTACAGTTTATTTTTAGCAGACGGAGAGCAACACATGTCCACTTATACCAATGTGCATCATGCAAAACCACATTGCTTTAGTGATCAACTGGTAAAAGGTGTGTTGGATGAAAAAGCTACCGGTGCTTTCAATGGGAAAATATATGTCGATGTAGATGCTGTTAAGACGGAGGCCTTTCAGCGAAATAACAATATTTTGCTCACACCCACAGCAAAGATGAATACCAAGCCACAGCTGGTTATCTATAATGACGATGTAAAATGCAGCCATGGAGCCACTGTGGGTCAGCTCGATGAAAATGCATTGTTTTATATTCGCTCACGAGGTATCGGATACAACGAAGCACAGCACCTATTGATGTATGCCTTTGCCAATGAAGTGGTGGGTAAAATAAAACTCGAAGCCTTGCGTGAACGCATTATCGATATGGTTGACCGTCGTTTGCGTGGTGAATTAGGAACCTGCGAAAACTGCAATCTTGGTCAGCACAATTAATTCAAATTATTACCGGATAAACCACCCGGTTTAATATATACTCTATGTTTGACTTAGATACCATTCGAAAAGATTTTCCCGTACTACAACAAAAGGTACACGGAAAGCCTTTGGTCTATTTCGACAATGGGGCTACCACCCAAAAGCCAAGACAGGTGGCCCAGGCTATAAACGACTACTACGAAAAAAAGAACAGTAGTATTCATCGTGGGGTTCATTTCCTGAGCAGCCAAGCTACAATCGAATATGAAAATGCCCGTGAAACGGTTCGGAATTATATCAGTGCCAGGGATAAAGCAGAAGTTATATTCACCAGCGGTGCAACAGGCTCACTAAATCTTTTAGCCTTTTCTTTTGGCGAAAAGTTTGTGAAAGAGGGTGATGAGATTATTGTAACAGAGATGGAGCATCACGCCAACATCGTACCCTGGCAATTGCTTTGCTCACGAAAAAAAGCGATACTTAAAGTTATCCCGTTTAACGATACCGGCGACCTGGAAATTGAAAAGCTCGATGAACTCATCACCGAAAAAACCAGGCTGGTTTCTGTAATTCATACTTCAAATGTTTTGGGCACTATCAACCCTGTTGAAAAAATAATTGAGAAAGCCCACAATAAAAATATTCCTGTTTGTATTGATGCAGCGCAATCGATTCAACATATGCCCATAGATGTGCAAAAGCTCGATTGCGATTTTCTGGTATTCTCGGCACATAAAGCTTATGGTCCCACAGGCATTGGTGTGTTTTATGGCAAGGAAGAGTACTTAAAACAGCTTCCACCCTACCAGGGCGGAGGCGATATGGTTGATAAGGTTAGCTTTGAAACGACCACTTTTAATCAGTTGCCCTTCAAATTCGAAGCTGGTACAACAAATTATATCGGAGCAGTTGGCATGGCCGAAGGGTTAAAATACATACAATCAATCGGGCTCAATAATATTGCCAAACAAGAATATGAATTGCTTACCTATGCAAAAAGAAAATTTGAAGCCATTGGTGGTATAACCATTTATGGTAATTCGGCTACTAAGACCTCCATTCTTTCCTTTTTAATTGATGGAGTGCATCCGTT
Organism: Bacteroidales bacterium; assembly: GCA_003508755.1. Taxonomy (GTDB): domain Bacteria; phylum Bacteroidota; class Bacteroidia; order Bacteroidales; family UBA10428; genus UBA10428. Next base: position 11,521 of record DNTK01000291.1, read on the forward strand.
GGATGCCGGAATGGTTTTTGATAAATTGGGTATTGCCGTGCGCACTGGTACACATTGTGCGCAACCCATCATGCAGCATTTCGGTGTTGATGGTATGATACGGGCATCGCTTTCTTTTTATAATACGAAGGAAGAGATTGATTATCTTTGTCGAGGAATAGAGCAGGTAAAAATGATGTTTACCTGATTCCCCTTGTTGAATATAAAAGCAAAAAAATACATCGTGTCAGAAATTACAGATATAGAACAAGAAATTGTAGAAGAATTTGAAATATTCGATGACTGGATGGATCGGTACAATTATTTAATTGAAATTAGCAAAGACCTTCCAATAATCGAGTCAGAATATAAAACCAATGAATATATCATTCAGGGTTGCCAGTCAAAAGTATGGGTAAATGCCGATTACAAAGACGGCAAAGTTATTTATACTGCCGACAGTGATGCCATTATTACCAAGGGAATCATTACCCTGTTGATTCGGGTACTTTCGGAAAGAACACCTAAAGAAATTATCGATGCAGATCTAGGGTTCATAGATAAAATTGGCCTTCGGGAGAACCTATCTCCTACCAGGGCAAATGGGCTACTGGCAATGATAAAGCAAATGAAACTATATGCAATTGCTTACAAGGCAAAGCATGGTGCAAATTAAAAGAATGAACTCATGAGCGGAAAACCGGATATCAACGAAATACTGCAACTTGAAACGAATGTTGTACAGGTCTTAAAAACTATATATGACCCGGAGATACCCGTGAATATATACGATTTAGGACTTATCTACGACATTGATATTAACGATGATAAAGGTGTTGATATAAGAATGACACTTACTGCTCCCAACTGTCCTATGGCTGATCAAATTATTATGGAAGTACAGGAGAAGACAGCTGCTGTTGATGGCATTGCAGGGTCAAATGTTAATCTTGTTTTTGATCCTCCATGGGATCAAAATATGATGACAGAGGAAGCAAAGCTGGAACTTGGAATGCTCTAGATAAGCCGCCTTAATCTTTTGCAAAAGGCCTTGAATAGTGAATTTTACACTATGCACGATTATCATGAATACCCTGCATACTTCCTTTTACAAAACCCCTTACGGTGAGCTGATACTTGGAGAGTACGACCGGCATCTATGTTTATGCGATTGGCGTTACAGAAAAATGAGAACAAGCATAGATGAGCATATTTCAAAAGAGCTCGATGTTGAATTTGTTGATAAAGAAACAACCGTATTACTTGAAGCCAAAAATCAACTTTCTGAATACTTTTTCCGGGGTAGAAAGGTATTTAACCTTCCCTTACTATTTGTGGGAAGTACATTCCGCAAAAAGGTATGGAATGCGCTAAAAAAAGTACCTTATGGAAATACAATAACCTATTTGGAGCTTTCTAAAAGACTGGGAAATGAAAATGCAATCAGAGCAATAGCATCAGCTAATGGTGCAAATGCCATAGCAATAATTGTTCCCTGCCACCGCGTTATTGGCAGCGATGGAAAACTAGTCGGATATGCGGGCGGTTTAGAAGCAAAAAAGAAATTGCTCCAGCTCGAGGGGGCAATGTCAGTGCCCAACCAACTTTCTCTCTTTTAATCCCGCATCCTTTGCCCTTCCGCCTTTAAGTTCTAAGCACTTTTTCTTTAGCAATAAATGGTTATTTATATCCATTCTACATTAGCTAAAGCAACGAACTTCCCTTGATTCAGATTTGTTTAAGTTGTAATTTCAATGTGTAAACAAAATAAAACGTATTATTATGGCTTTTGAATTACCTAAATTACCTTATGGGTTAGATGCACTGGCTCCGGTAATTGACAAACAAACCATGGAATTCCACTATGGCAAGCATCATCAGGCTTATGTAAATAACTTAAATAATCTTATTCCGGGAACACAATTCGAGGGTGCCAGTTTAGAAGAAATTATTAAAGGTGCAGATGGTGGTATTTACAACAATGCCGCTCAGGTTTTTAACCACACTTTTTATTTCCATTCTTTTAAACCCAACGGCGGAGGTGAGCCCACGGGTGCACTGGCCGAAGCCATTGCCAGCACATTTGGCTCGTATAAAGACTTTAAAGAACAATTCTCAAAAGCAGCAGCTACCTTATTTG
>DNTK01000535.1 GCA_003508755.1 Bacteroidales bacterium
GTGTTTTGTGTGGCACTCCGGCTGGACTGGCGATACTATCGGGTGTAACCTTTACAGCTGAATATAGCAGTGCATATTCTAATCTATGCATTAAAAACACCAACCATGTTGCCATCACACTTGAAAACAACTTTCTGGAGGTAATGCCAGGGTATATTTTCGATTCACATTTCACCCATCGAGGAAGATTAGGACGATTGGTAAGTTTTATGGCTCACTGGAAAAATAATAAAGGAGAAGACTTGGTTGGAATTGGTGTGGATGAAATTTCAGCACTTGCCATCGACACCAACAATATCGCTACGGCCTATGGTGCAGGTACAATAGACATAATACGATTTGGTGACGAAACAAATTTCACTCCAGGAGAATTACTTGACATTGAAGACCTTGAATATAACAAATTAGTGCAAGGCACCTCTATAAACCTAAATGATTTCTCCATTACCGGTTTCGAAAATGAAATTGAACCCAATTCATCAACAGAATCTACTCCTGCAAAGATTTATGCCAGTGGCGGTGATGAATTGGATGAAAATAACATTGCCCTGCTGGAAAACTTTCTTTCGAATGGTGAAAATAATGAAGCAATAATGATTATTTCTGAATCAAAACTCGGTATAGCAAATGATTTTAAACTTAAGTTGGAGGAACTAGGTGCTACAGAGGTATCAATTTGGATAGCAGATAACAGCAGCTCCGCAGATACTGAGTTTGCTGCTGCAATAAGCAACTGTTCGCGCTTTTTATTTGTTGATAATAGCAGCTATGATTTTTTGTCCCTCTTTATTGGAGGAGCAGGCGTGGCCGCAGAAGAATTGCTTTCAGCTTTTGAGGACCGTACAACAACCCTGGCATTCATTGGCGACAATGCACGTTTTACAGGTCCTACAATCGTTGGGAATTATTTAGGTTCCTATGCAAATGCCAACCTATCTGAAGGACTAAACCTTCTTAGAAATGTTGTGACAATACCAAAAACCTACGCACTCGCAAATGATGGATATACTACCTTGTGGCATGCAACAAATGCCTCACTGCCCTATGCTATGGTTAAGGAAGGCATCGTTAATGGTGTTTGGTTAAACAAAGAAAACTATGTAGTTTTTGAAGGTGTAGATAGCGAACTTACAATGAGCGTTTATGGAGAATCGCCGGTTGGGATGGTAACATTCAATACCGCACATGGTGAGCAAGTTAGCCAGACATACAGCGGAACCGGGAGTCCTGACAAGAAAGCCGGCGCCAATTATTTGAAGCTTTCGTACATAGTTCCGGGTAAAACAATACAGCTGGGAGAATATCAATCTTCATTGGCAGTTTCTGCGCTCACCAATGAATCCGAATTATTGATTTATCCAAATCCAGCAAGCGATAAACTATTTATCGGAACTGAAAATGACATCCAACAAATCAGTATTTTTAACAATGCCGGTATTTCTGTGTACAATAAGACCCTTACAAGCAAAGGATTAACTAATTACAGCATTGATCTAAATACATCTGATCTGCCACCTGGATTTTATATAATAAAAGTAGAGCTTAACAATTCAACAGTAGTTACAGCACATTTTATTGTAAGATAACAGCAGTAGCATGACAAAAAAGAAGTTTCCTGATGCCATAACCATTATTTTGGGAATAATGGTAGTATTTATATTATTTACCTGGATTATTCCTGCTGGTGAATATCAATATAAACAATATAATGGCAGGGAAATAGTCATTCCTGGCAGCTACGAGCGTGTTGAACCGAATCCGCAAGGGATTTTTGCTCTTCTGACAGCACCCATAAAAGGATTTATGAGTGCCGCACAGATTATTGGTTTTTGCTTCCTTGTTGGAGGGGCGTTTGGAATTCTGAACCGCACCGGAGCCATCGATGCCGGATTAAACAATGTAATAAATTACAGCCGGAATCATCAACAATCGAAAAAATGGATTATTGTATTGCTAATGATTGCTTTTTCGCTCTGTGGAGCAACCTTTGGAATGAGCGAATCGGTTCTGGTATTTATCATGATTACTGTACCACTTGCACTGGCCCTCGGATACGACTCCATAGTCGGAATTTCCATTTCGTTTCTTGCTGCAGGAGCAGGATTCGCAGGAGCCTTAACAAATCCCTTTACAATTGGAATTGCACAGGGTATTGCCGAAATTCCCCTCTTTAGCGGTTGGGAATATCGTGTACTCATTTGGTTTGTTCTAACGGCAACTGCAATCATATTTGTATTGATATATGCCCGCAGAATTGAAAAAACTCCATCATTAAGTCCAGTCTATGAAATAGACAAAGCCCGAAGCAAGGAGGAATATAGTGCCAATAACTCCGATATGAAGTTTACCTTTAAACGAAAGGTTGTGCTGATGCTGTTGCTTTTGTCTTTGGTAGTTATTGTAATTGGCTCTAACAAATGGAGCTGGTATATTAACGAAATATCAGCATTATTTATAGCACTTGGAATCTTTAGTGCCATTATATACCGACTGAAAACATCAGAAACCGTAAGATCATTCCTCAAAGGTGCAAAGGATATGGTTATGGCCGGTATTGTTATTGGTTTGGCAAAAGGCCTTTTAATTATCGCTACCGATGGTAAAATTATCGGTACTATGCTTAACTACTTAGTTTCTTTAACCGAGAATATGAGTACTGTGGTGTCGGTTCATTTCATGTTTGCCTTTCAGGCTGTCTTAAACTTTTTTGTACCTTCAGGTTCAGGTCAGGCAGCCTTAACCATGCCTATCATGGCACCTTTAAGTGATCTGTTGGGTATATCCAGACAAACCGCTGTACTTTGCTTCCAAATGGGCGACGGTATTTTTAATATGATAATTCCAACCAGTGGTGTTACAATGGGTGTTCTTTCAATCGCAAAGATTCCTTATAACAAGTGGGTTCGTTGGTTACTTCCATTGGTTTTAATTTATATTGTACTTGTTCTTCTACTGCTGATACCACCCGTTTTATTTTTCAATTACAAATAACATGGCTATAGAGCTATTTAAAAGCAAACCTGGTGAAAAAATACTTCACGGGTTATTGTGTATGTTATTTCATGACTTGTCACCCGAAAATTTCTATTATCCCGGTTTCTGGCCGGACCGGAAATTACCATTGATATGCTTATTAGTTAGTACCATTTTTTAGTTCAAGCCTTTACCTGTATAACATATTTAAAAACGACGCCTTGCTTTGGGTGGAAATAGATTCTTTGAATATTAGGTCAATTAGCACACGAGTGCATAAAACTGAATATGACTATCAAAAAACTATCCTAAATCCAAATATCAAAGCATGTAAATTGTTTTGTACTCCCCAATCGCAACCGAGAGGCTTTAATAGTTATGAGTTCAATACGTTTCGTGCTTAGAAGGGGAAAATAGTGTGCAGATTTCTGATTTATTTCAATTGGTGCTTTTTTCTGCAGTTTTTTAAAATAAAAAAGGCCGATTGAATATTCAACCGGCCTTTGTATAACCTTAAAGTTTAATCTAAAATCTAAGCTAACTTATCTTATCGTAAGCTTTTCAATACTTACTTTATTGTTTACACGAGTTCTGATTAAATAGGTTCCTGCATTAAGTTTATTTGCCTCCATAAGAATGGTGTTATCTCCTGCATCAATTGCAACAGACTTACTCATCACAAGTCTTCCTGTAATATCCAAGAGCTCAATTTCAGCAATGCCTGTTGCTTCGCTGAAAACTGCAACTTTAAAATTACCTGCACTTGGATTTGGGTATACCGATGAT
>DNTK01000424.1 GCA_003508755.1 Bacteroidales bacterium
GTATTGCCAGCGAATGGTAAACATTGTGGCTGATACAACAAGTAATGCCCATTTCCATTTATATACTGTATTCCAGAAAGCATCGCCGCTGTAAACAAATAAATAACCAAATAAAAAGGCCAATAGTCCAATAAAGAATCCGTGCCAGTTCATGGCGTACAGGGTAAACAACTCGGGTTTAACGAGAACTGCTTCCAACACAAATGGAATTATTACTACCAATAGGCTAAGTGGATTAGAGAAAAACTTACTAACCCGATAGCTAATCTTTCCGGCTTTGTGTTTTTTAAGAAAATAGAAAAGTGGTAACAAGAAGATAACATAAGCAAATATGTTACCAAGAAACCAAAGGTGACTGCGGGTAAGCATGTATGTTACTTCCTGATTGTAATAATTTTGCCAGATTGCCCAATGCAGGGGAACTATAAAAAATACACCAAATACAAAAGGAACTAATATTCTTTTTGTGCGCTCGGTAAGGAGTTGTTTCCAGTTTCTTTTTCTCATAGCAAAACAAACACCCATACCAGAAATGAAGAATAACAATGGTATGCGCCAAACATTTAACATCGACATGGGTATCCAGAGGTTCACCCAGGTTTCGGAGTTTTGAATGAAGCCGATTAAAGCCCCCCAAGGTTGAAAGACTATTGCAATGTGAAATATTAGGAGCAAAGCAATGGCTATAACTCTGAGCCAATCTATATCGTATCTTCTGGTTGCTGTTGTCATGGTTTCTGGTTTTATAATGTTTATTCAAGTTTTAGTGTATTCTTTAGGTCTTTTAAATCTCGGCAACTGGCTTCAACTCCCTGCTTGATGGAAGACAGGCGCTCAGCCTGACAGTCACCCTGAGACTTGTCACACTGAACGGAGTCGAAGTGGATGTCGAAGGGAATGTCTGGCTGAACACAGTCATTTAACTATTATTTCAACATCTCAGCCACAACAGGGCGTGTTTCTTCTAATTCGGTATAATCCAGTTTTAGACCAAACGGACCTAAATCCTTATTCATTTGCTCATAAGCAGGCTTCACCATTTCAAAAGGAGCGGAAACAGCTTCTAGCGGGGTAGATCCATAACTATTCCGTAAGGTCTTGTCAGCACCTGCCGCAAGCAATGATTTTACGATTTCGGTTCGGCATAAGAATGCTGCTGTGTGTAAGGCTGTAGAGCCATCAGCACTGGTCTCACTAAGGTTAGCACCTCCCTTGATTAATACCTGTGCAATTTCGGCACGACCAAAAGTAGCTGCAATGTTTAATGGTGTTGAACCATAGGCATCTTTTTGATTCAAATCGGTACCAGCATTTATGTGTTGTTGAACAGCCTTAATATTGGCCATAAAAACTGCCGTATGAATATCTATAGACGGTGCTTTGGGCTTAGACTCTTCAGTTGCTTCTTTTGTATTTTGTGCATTCCCGGTATTACCACATGCACTAAGCATAAGTACTACTACTGCTAATAAACCCATTGTTAGAGTAGCTTTTTCGATTCTGTTTCGTGTTTTCATCTTTTTCATTTTATTGTTGTTTTATGTCCTCGTTTTTGTTTGTGTTTTGAGGAGTGATTTTTGATTGAAAATTCGATAGTGTAAAGGTCTTATATGTTGCGATGCATATGTTATCAGCCATGATGCTTTGTATATAAGCTTTGCGGAAGGCTTGTTAAATATGATGCAGGTGTGTAAATTATGGCGCAAGTGATGAGTCAACGGGCATCAATAAAGAATGAAAAATGAAAAAAAATAACTGCTAACTACTCGCTGATACCTGATCACCGATCACTAGTAACTGATCACCGATTACTGATCACTTGTAACTGATCACCGATTACTGATCACTGTTCACTATTTTTCGTAACTTTTACCGGAAATCTATTTCACATTAAACAGACTAATAAAAAATGCCCGAACTGAATCCTCGAGACAACGAATTTTTAAATAGCCTGAGAGAGCAGATTATCCAAAACCTTTCAGATGAGAAATTCGGCGTATCGGAACTGGCCAATACAATTGGTATGAGTCGTTCAAACTTACTACGCAAAGTGCAAAAACTTACAGGACTGTCTATTAGTAAGTATATTCGTAATATACGACTCGAGGAGGCAATGGAAATGCTAAAGCATGGGACCTCGACAGTTTCCGAGATAGCCTACGAGGTTGGTTTTGGAAGCATCTCCTATTTTGTAAAATGCTTTCGGGAGCAATATGGATATCCACCAGGTGAGACAGGTCAGCAAGCACAAAAAAAGAAAGAAGAGGCAGCCAAACCGGCAGGGAAACCATTGGAAAGAAAGAGAGCGGTTAAGCTTATCTATTCCATTCCCACCGTGATAATAACATTGGTTTTACTTTGGATGGTAACCCTGGGGCCGCTAAAGAAAGCTGAATCACTGCCGGAAAAATCCATCGCTGTACTTCCTTTTAAGAACGACAGCAACGATTCAACAAATGTTTATATTATAAATGGCTTAATGGAGGCCATCTTAAACAACCTCCAGCAGATAGAAGATTTAAAAGTGGTAAGCCGAACATCGGTAGAAAAATACCGGCAATCGAAGCTTACGATACCTGAAATTGCCCGTGAACTAAATGTAAGTTATGTAATCGAAGGCAGCGGTCAGAAAATTGGCGATCAGATATTGTTAAATGTACAGTTGATAAAAGGGGAGGAAGACGATCACCTGTGGGCAGAGCAATACAACCGACAGGTAAAGGATATATTTACAATTCAGCAGGAAGTGGCTAAAAATATCGCTAACGAAATAGAGGCGATTGTTAAACCGGAAGAAGAAGAGCGCATCAATGAAATCCCTACCCATAATTTGGTAGCTTATGATTACTATTTAAAAGGTATGGATAGTTTTAACCGGGAGTCTATGGAGGGTTTGGAAGCAGGTATTAACTGGATGCAGAAAGCCATAGAAGAAGATGAAGAGTTTGCCAATGCACACGCAGCTCTCGGAATGGCATATTATTTTCTTGATATGTTTACTGCAGGAGCCGATTATATAAAAGAAATGGGCTACCATGCAGATAAGGCGCTGTTGTACAACCCACAATTAGCATCAGCACTAACTGCAAAAGCTTTATATTTTGTACGCATTAAATCGATTAAAGAAGCTGAGACCTACCTCTTAAAGGCGCTGGAATACAATCCCAATTCGGCCATGGTGCTCAACCAGCTAAGCGATATATATGCTACTCATTTTTCCAATCCTAAAAAATACTTAGAGTATGCGCTTCGGGGTGTAGACATAGATATAGCCTCTAACGATTCAACAGCCGCAAGTTTTATTTACCTGCATTTGAGTAATGCCTTTATTCAATCCGGATTTGTTGAAGAATCGATAAGGGCAATTAATAAATCTCTTGCTTACAAACCCGATAATCTTTTCTCGGAATATGTAAAAGCCTATGTACTATTTGCCCGCGATCGGGATTTAGACGCCACGAAAGAAACGCTTATTGCAACATTGGCCCGTGATACCAATCGTTTTGATATTATGCAGGAAATTGGTAATACCTGTTACTACCTGCGCGATTACGATTGTGCATATAAATATTTCAGCAAGTTTGTTACCATACGCGAAAGGCTTCAACTCGATGCTTACCCGAATAAGAATGCCGAGATTAGCCTGGTTTATGGTAAGATGGGCTATAAAGAAGATGCTGCAAAATTTATGAAAGCCTATAAAGCTTATGTCGATGCCAGCAGTAATTCAATCTATTATAACTTGAATATGGCCATGTACTATGCACATATGGGAGAAGAAGAAAAAGCCCTGGAGCATTTACGCTTATTTTCAGAAGAGGATGAGTTTCAGTACTGGATTATCCTGTTTACACCTATGGATCCTATGTTAGATAATATTAAAGATAATCCTGAGTTCACAGAAATATTTGCAAAACTTGAGCAGAATTTCTGGGCAAATCACCGGCAGATTAGAAGTACACTCGAAATGAAGAATCTGTTAAATGATTTGTAAAATGGATAGATAAAGGAAAACTATGTGAACCATTGCAACCACATTCATACCCATTATTATGTAGTAGGGAGATACTCCATATATTTTGAAACATTTCTTCATTTAATATCCCTAACCTTCTGACCGCTATAAGCTTATGATAGAACTGGTTATTCCTCCTTTTTAGCAATTTTCAGTATTTCTTCAATAGCCTGCCTCAGTGCTTTATTAAACTCTTCTGGTTTATTTAACATGAGAAAATGATCCGCCTCTTTAATCACGATGGCATCAAAAGAATGCATATGCCGGCGGTTACCCTCGAAATCTATCGGCCACATATCGCCATGCACAGCCATTACAGGAATGGGTAAGTTTTCAAATATGGTGGCAGCCTCACCGTTTATACTTAATGCCATTAATTCTTCCATAGCGCTAAGGGCAATTGCCGAAGGAGCGGCAGCCATGTCTGCCATAATCCACGTGCTTATTAGTGTATCGGAATAAGGATAAATCATCCCCCTAACAAACTGACGGGCTCCAGTCTGATAATCCTGCCTGAGTGGAGCAATCCAGCCATCAGCCTCTTCCTGGGTTAATGGGTATTCAACGTTACTATATGTATCGATACCTATTAGGCCTTTGACACGCTCAGGCATTAGCTTAGCAGCCTGTGTGTTTACTGGTCCGCCCATGGAGTGGCCTATTAAAATAACTTTCTTACTGCCCGTTGCTTCAACAACAGCCTTTACATCTTCTCCAAAAGCTTTCATGGAATAAACGTCACGCGTTGTTCCGGAATGCCCGTGTCCGGCCAAATCAATTAAAACAATACGGTTACTCTCAGAAAATTCATCGATTTGGTTTCTCCAATAGCGCGAATCGCAGCTCCAGCCGTGAACAAATACAAGGGTTGGCTCGCCGGAGCCATACACTTCATAGGAAATGGGCGTATTGTCTTTTGAAAAGACAAATCTGGGCAGACTTGTTTGAGCCTGGATAGTTAAAGCAGTAAGACACAGAGCAGAAAGAAATATTATTCCGCCGGTAATGATGCGTAAACACAGAGTTTTATTAATCGTTTTCATATTTAAAGGATTAATTGGTTAAAGGTTATCGTGTTATTGATATTTAGATCCAATTTAAAACAAACAGGTTGATTCATGTGCATGGGCTTTACAAATCGCTTAAGCAGTCATATTCTATTTTACCAGCAGTAAAAGCTCAAAAAAGATTACAATACTTATGTCAGCTATGAAAAACATGAACAGGTAAATTCATGCTTAAAGTTAATCAAGATTTTATAATTCAATCTGCATGGCCTGGTTCATGTCTATGGTTATTCCTTACAAAAGTGCGCAATTGAGCATTTTGCCAAAAGTTGACCGTATAGCTCTACTATTTTTTGGGTACATTCTTTTCTTTTAATGATTCAATAGCATTTAAGATATCCTGTTTGTCTCCTTTCAGGTCGTTTACAACACTTCTGAAGAAGGTTTGACGGTCCCTGGAGTAGTTGAGCTCAAAATCGACGGGAATACCTGTGTTCTCGTATTTATTTCCTGCATTATCCATATATATTTCGTTGGAAATGGAAAAGGTCCATCCGTTGGGTAGTTTTTTCTCCAGGGCTGTCGAGATTGCTCCCAATGTGGCTGAGCCAATTCGATTAATAGGGTCTATGGCCATGGTGGCAATCGAAAAGGCCTCGGCAGCACTTCCTGTCTGTGGAGATGTAAGCACATAAGTGGGTTTCGTAAAGGGATCAGCCGAACCTTCAATATACAATGGTAAAACATCAGTAAACCTGATTCCATATCTGATTTGTTGGTTGGCTACCTGCTGTCTTCCGGGTATAAAGCGACTGAGAATTTCAAAACTGACCGCATCCTGACCCCCTCCATTAAACCGGACATCAATTACAATTGCTTCCATCTCTTCAAGATCGTTCATGACCAGGTTCATGATATTTCTTACACCCTCAACTTCTTTCTCAATGTACCTGCCTTCAAACATTTTATGTCGGGTTTCCACATAGGCGTCCACATAGCCAATTTCATTGATGAGGGTCTCCGGAATCTGCATATCGGCAAAAAGCCACATGGATTTAACCTGGATATATCCGATTGTATTGGTGAGCTTTCCCCATTGAATCAACCATGAATCTCTTGTCATTTCTTCCTGCAAATGGTGTTTCGTAACCATGTCGGCCACTTGGAAATCGCCATACTCCGGCAGAGTTTCGCCCTCCGCTTTCGGTTCGGGAACCCTTATTTTTTCCAGTTCACTATAAACCGCTTCATCGCCCTCCAGGTAGGCATGGTTATCATTTAATTTTTCAAGGGTTTCCTCAATGACAAGATAAAGGTCAGCAGGGGAAGAATGCTCATTCAGTTTCTCTTTTTGGGCGACATAAAGAGTTTTCCAGTTAATCTCATTAAGGTCCATAAAAGCATAATGCTCTTTCACAGTTTCTGCGAATACTTCAAAATTGTAAATGGGATTGCTTGGATTTTCTTTATTCGAGGTTTGAGAGCACATATCAGGTAAATTGTCAGTCCGGATGAATGCATAGGTGATGACTCCCTTTTGCAACAAAAGAGTATCCTGGTTTAATGATAAAAATCCGGATAATTCTTCCAGTGGTCCTTCTCTGCCCGGCAAACATGAAATAGCTGTTACATCATAAAAGGCGTATCTGGAACTATCATTTATTTGCAATATCCAGCCGGAGCCAACAGACTTCCACGTTCCGTTAAGTGTTTCAGGTTGTTTTGATTTAGTTGTACAGGATGAAAATAATAGTGCGATAAGAGACAGGATTGCGATGGTTGATTTCATGGAAATATATTTTTTCTAAGAACAAGGCATTAAGTAAAAAGTTGTAATTGTAAAACATGGATTTCTGTATAGTCTTCCATCTTATCATTTTCAGGATTATATCAGATTCCCCCTCTAAAGGTGAATTTCTCTTCAAGTAAAAATCTTGTTATTTTATACAATGCATAAATGAAATCAAGCACATCTTTTTAAATATTTTTGTAGTTCTTCTGTACTTGGGTATTTCTCAAACTCCTCCCCATGAAACCATTTTAACCGAGGTATAATTTCATCCTTCGACATATCCGATCCATTCTTCTTCCTTCCATCTTTATGTAAACGTGAAATGAATACTTGAATGGTATTGATTTACCTACTAATATCCTTACAAATTTACCCGGAAAACCTCCAGATAATTTATGAAAAAGGTAAACAACAGGAACGAATCAGTAAGCAGCGATATTTATCAGCTAACAGCAAAGGAGATTGTTTAAGCAGTATTGCAGTTAAGCGTTTTATAGGGCAGCGTTTTCTATTCCGGAAAATTATTAAATTCTCTTCGGGTGAAAAAGTACCATATGTTCTCAGCAACATTCCATCCGCTGTTTGTGATGGCTGCCCAATCGTGCCCCTGGTTTTTAATAAAACTACCCATCACCATTTTTTTTCCGGTTTTATCGGTCCATTGAACATATAAATATGTAGCTGTATTTGCTATTGTGTCAGGTTTGGGATTGCAATGGTTCCATGCTGCCCATTGATACAAAACACTGTCAACATTCATGGAAGGCCATATCGGACCAGAATACCCTGCTGTGGGAACGATTGGATCGCTTGTGCCGTGAATATGTAGAACCGGCAGTGGATACTCGGGCACAATAGAATCAAACATCATGGAACCCGATACATTGGCCATGGCGGTAATTTTGTGACTTAGCTCTAAGGCCAGCCGGTAAACCATCATACCACCATTGGAATGCCCGGTAATAAATACACTATCAGTATAAACGGAATAGTTGCGTGTTAAGGTGTCAATTAAGTTATCAATAATTTTTACATCATCGACACCTTCGTAATTAACCGATAGCCCGCCCCCTGAATTCCAAAAATAGTTGATTCCGTTTTCTTCTTTTAATCCGTGCGGATATGCAACAATGCAATGTTTGTTGGTGAACTTATCAAATCCGGTATACTCCGGCATACCAAGATTTTCGTAATGGTACCCATGAAAAACAAGCAGTAAGGGATACCGCTTTTTTAAATCGTAATTATCGGGAAGCTGAATTTTATAAGTGCGTTGAATGTTTGAACTTAGGATGGTATCGATTTGTGCTGATGCAAAAAGCGGAATAAGCAAAAAGATAAATAATGTATACTTCATGTTGTGAGCGCGATGCATGTTAAATCTTGTTTAGGTTTATTATCAAAAAAACTGTAGAGAAAATATTTCAGAATACCCTAATCAAAGATAATATTGGTCTTGTAGAGTTTACTTAATCCGTTATCGTTTTTATTCACGTACTCCTGAAATTCATCAACTGTCTTAAAATCTTTCGGTTCCAACCTGCTTCGTTTGCTGGTAAAATACAGGGTGTTGCTACTTTCATGATAATAGGGGCAGTATTCCATGTATTTGGTATTAATGGGGATGCCAAGGTTTTTAGCTTTTCCCCAATTGCCTTCGGAATCTCTCCTGGAAATGTATAAATCCCCGCTTCCCTGACCATTTTTTTCATTGTAGCGGGTATACAATAAGAAATCCTCATTGCGCGAGATAAAGGCATTGAATTCATACCCGGTACTGTTAATATTGGAATCGAGAAGGGCAGGAGCCGAATACTTTTCACCATCCCAGCGGCACACATAAATATCGTCTTTACCCGTTCCGTCGGGAGCCACCATGGTCAGGTATAAATTATCGTTGAGTGCCAGTGACGGATAGAACTCATCCAGTTGAGTGTTGACCGGAGCGCCAAGATTTACTGGTTCTGACCAGGGACCCTCTTTGTTCTCTCTTTCAACATACCAAATGTCAAAGTCCTTTTTCTCATCGCTTGTATTGTCGAGCGGGCGATCAGACACAAAAAACAGTCTATTGCCGTCGGCTGTTAAAAATGCTTCCAGATATCGGTATTTGTCGCAGAAGGGTAGAAGTTCAGGTTCCGACCACTCGGAGCCTTTTTTTTTAATCACCACTATCTGGGCTATTTCAAAATAAGGACTTTGGATGGTAAAAAAGGCTTCAGTACCTTCATCAGAAATGGTAAAGTCTCGAACATTTAAGAACTGATTTAAGGACTTGTTAAAATGTGTTACCTCTATTGAATCCTGCGCATTTGTAAATTTTGAGAGCAATATAGCAAGAGTAATAATAATTAATCTGGTCATGGTTGTGTTTGTTTATGATTTGGTAAATGGATGTAAGTTAAGACAACTTATAAGATACTTGCACTTATTTTAATTAGGCGAGTAAATTTTAATTACCAGTTTTTAATTTGATAAGATATCCTTTAAAATCGGGCTTAAGTTTTATTTTTGTTTTTATGAGTGTACGATTAAGAGCATTATTAGAAAGCGATGCAGCAGCTATTGCCCGGCTGCTCAATAACAAAAAGATTTGGGATAACCTGCGCGACTTTATTCCACTGCCTTATTCGATTAATGATGCGCAGATTTTTATTAAGCAGTGTGGGGAGGATCAACCACAAAAACACTTTGCCATTGAATACAAAAATGAACTGGTCGGAGTGATTGGCTTTATTCCACAAGATGATATATACCGGAAAAATGCGGAATTAGGCTATTGGCTGGGAGAGCCTTATTGGAATAAGGGAATTATGACTCAGGCCATTACACTGGCGGTTTTTTACGCTTTTTCAGAATTGAACATAGTGAGAATATTTGCCCATGTGTTTGATAGAAATATCCCTTCGCAAAAAGTACTTGCAAAAGCAGGTTTTAACCTTGATTATATTGCCAAAAAAGCCGTCATAAAAAATGGGATCATACTGGATGAATACCGTTTTTCCATTGTTAAGGACTAAATTATTTCATAAGAAACCAGCAATTTTCTATGCATTAGAAGCACCGAATAATTAAACACCTATAATAAATACTTACATACATGAAACCAACAAGAGCTCAGGCATTAGAATTATTAAAGCAATACAACCAGACTCCTGGACTTATAAAACACGCCCTGGCAGTGGAGGCCACTATGCGGCATTTTGCCTTACATTTTAATGAGGATGAAGAACTTTGGGGTATCATAGGTTTGGTGCACGATTTGGACTATGAAAAATACCCCGAACAGCATTGTACAATGACAGAGAAGATACTAAGAGAAAACCAATGGCCGGAGGACTACATTCGTGCGGTATTGAGCCATGCCTGGGAGATTTGTACCGATATAAAACCGGAGTCCTTGATGGAGAAAACACTATACACCATCGATGAGCTTACGGGGCTTGTTACCACCTCGGCATTGGTACGCCCAACAAAGAGTAACCTGGATATGAAAGCCAAGTCGGTAAAAAAGAAATGGAACGACAAGCGCTTTGCTGCCAAAATCGATCGGTCTATTATTGAGCGGGGAGCAACAATGCTGGGA
>DNTK01000080.1 GCA_003508755.1 Bacteroidales bacterium
ATATGGGGGTTTGTTGCGCTTTGGCATAATGCAAGCAAAAACAAAATATGACAGATATGAGAATCCGATTTCGCATAATTTAAACGCAGTCAATCTCTCCAGCTTAGCAAATATTCATAAAAATTAGATAAAAGATATGCTTTTTCTTAAAAACTTATAAATAACACCTTAATGATTAAACGTTTCTTGTTATTTAACTATTGTGATAATACCCTTGTGAATGCGCCCCGATTTATGGTTGAGGTAAATAATGTAATGATAAGAATCTACAGGAAGTGGCCGCCCGGACTGATCGGTTCCTCTCCATGCTTTATAGCGTGGATAACCTCTTTCAGATTCCCATATCAATTGTCCCCATCGGTTATAAATTTTTACGACCATTTCCGGGTAAATCTGTGTTAAATCCAAATCCTCGTTCAATGGATTAATAATATCCCAGAAATCGTTTATGTCATCTCCATTTGGTGAGATTGCAGAAGGAATTATCAAACAGGCAGGCAGCTCGGCTTCCATGAACAGGGTGTCGTTCGTAAAGCAGCCATTAAAATCGGTCACACTCAGGCCATAATAACCCTGATCGATTCCCGAAATGATATTGCCTGTAGTTTCGTTGTCGTACCACCTGAATGTATATGGTTCTGTACCGCCTTCGGCAGTGACCATCATTGTACCATCCGGCGAATCCGGACAGGCAGGAGGTATCCGTTCAGCCATAATTTCAACTACTTGCAGTTCATCAGGTTGTGTAACGGTTATCGTATCGCCTCCGATACACCCTTTTTGATCGGTAATGTTGTACTTGTATGTGCCTGCGGCGAGGAATTCAGAAATATCGGAGTCAAGGGTGGAATCGTCTAAAGCATATTGGTAAATCCCGTTACCACCCATAGCATCAAGTAAAACATATCCATCATCGAACCCGTAACAGCTTGGCTCAAAGGCTGTAAACAGAGCTTCGATAGAATCAGGCTGTTCAAATGCAAAGGTATCTGCATCGAAACATTCTTTCGAGTCTAAAATCTCTACAATATAGATTCCTGCTGAAGCATCATAAAGTATCGTGTCGTCAGGAGCGTATACCACACCATTCCATTTAATCGAATCGAATGGAAGCGTAGCATCATTCGGAACAATTTTTAAGATGCCATCGCTGCCACCAAAACAGGAAATTGCTTTAACCGTATCGACATCAATTTCGATGTTTGAAACATAAAAAATCTGAAAATTAGTATCGACCATACAGTTGTTCCAGTCGGTTATTTCAACCCAATGTTCACCAACCGGTAAGGTAATTGTGCTGTCGCTGGTTTCATTGTTGCTCCATAAATAGGAATAATATGATCCCTCTATTGGTACACCACCGGTAACCGAGACCCTGCCTATTCCAGGGGTAGAACAAACTTTATCTTCTTTAGAAAAATCTACAATAATTAATTCTTCGGGCTCGGTAAGCTCAAAGGTGTCTTTTACACTACAGCCATTTGCATCCTGCATAGCTAAATAATAGAAACCTTTTCCTAACTCGTTTAAAATGCTATCGTTGGGTAAGGTTTCCTCATTATGCCTCCAGTCGTACACTTTAATACCAGAGCCACCACTTGTTGAAATTCTGATGTATCCATCTGCCCCGTTAAAGCAACTTACTCCATACCCATTGTAATTTGAGGTATCTGAATAAATCGCAAGTGAATCAGGCTGTACAAGCGTGATGGTATCCTTCAGTACACAGCCTATGCTGTCTTCAACTGCAACAAAGTAAGTTCCTGAAACCAGCTTGTCCGCCACCGGTGCATTTAAAACAGTATCGTGTTGCCAGGTAAACTTATAGGGAGGCGTACCCTCACCACCTGCCAAATTCAATTGTATCCGTCCTGTACTGTCGGCATAACAAAGATTATTATCTACAATTCTTTCTTCAATGTAAATGCTGTCGGGAGTGGTTAAGGTAATCACGGTTGAATCAGAGCAATAGCCATCGTCAACAACAATCTTATAATCTCCGCCAGGAAGCCCTGAGATAATGCTATCATTACTAAATACCGAACCATCCCGGCTCACGCTATAGGTATAACTCCAAGGTCGTCCTCCAATTATGCTGTCGAGGTCTATGACACCATTGCTTGAATCGCTGCATCGCACATTCCAGGTTCCGCTATGGTAAGAGCTAAGTGTATAGTCTGCTATAGTAAGTGGTGCTACGGGTTGTCTGACTGTAATGGTATCGAATCGGAAGCAACCCAGCGATGATTCTACTTTAAACAGGTAATTTCCGGCATCCAAATCAGGCCACTCAAGTATATCGGCAGTTGAGATAGTTACAGAGTCTATAAGGGTGGTATCTCCATTATACTTGTAAAGCCCATAAGAAATAGTGTCTGAGAATGGACTGTAGCGCGTGTATAAAATACCATCTGAGTCACCAAAGCAACTTACATTAAATCCGTTGTAGTCTTCCAGGTAAAAATCTTCCTGATCAGGTGCATCGGCACCAAAAATCCATCGGCTGGCGGTAGCCAGACATTGGTTGGTATCCCATACCTGAATAGAGAAGTTACCCGGGAATACATTAAACACAGTATCCTGATCAATTACCGGTAAACCAAACGGACCATAGCGCAACCAGCGTGTGGTGCTGTATCCAATAGTATCAGATGACGTCGGTATATTATAATAGGCCCCTCCCTGCTTACGTGCATATACTATTCCTTCTGCTACACCCTTACATTTAATCGGAGCTTTTTCAAGTATTTGAACCATAAACAGAGTATCGGCCTGGGTAAGCGAATCAATTTTTGAAACTGAGCATCCCGACCAATCAGTAGCTCCCAGGGTATACACTCCCGCTCCAAGGCTATCATAGGTATGATAGGTTGCAGTAGAATCACGGTAAGGCCAGTTGTTAGTGCCATTAAGCGTAAAATCGACATCGCGTTGATCGTAATTAGATGGACCGAATGCCAATATACCACCTGTTGGAAAT
Source organism: Bacteroidales bacterium (assembly GCA_003508755.1). Taxonomy (GTDB): domain Bacteria; phylum Bacteroidota; class Bacteroidia; order Bacteroidales; family UBA10428; genus UBA10428. The sequence goes on from DNTK01000080.1 coordinate 2,981, forward strand.
AAGTAGAAGGCCCCGTTCTCATCGCCGAAACACTGAATCTGGTAACGTGGGTACTGACGTGCCGTATCCTGCATAATTAAACTTGGTGTGAGTTGAATAATCACAGAATCGGATATTCCTCCACAACGAGTATTATCATTGCCATCAATCAGGTAAGGCGATATACGTACCACAACACGTTGTATCGTATCAGACAGGTTCTCCAATACCTCACTAACTCTTGTATTTCGGTAAATATTGGTGATTGGTTGATTGTAAACAAAGGATACCTGCGCAGGATTGTCAGGAATAATCTCATAGTTAAAACGGATATCCACCGTTGGCTGTGTTACACTCTGAATAAAGATGGAATCGAATGTTAACAGGTTACAAATAGTATC
>DNTK01000350.1 GCA_003508755.1 Bacteroidales bacterium
ATAAAGGATATTCCTTCCGACACAGACTTAATTTTAATTTGTGTTACCGATAGTGCAGTAAAGGAAATTGCAGGAAAAGTATTAAACACCTCTGCCCCCATCGTTCACACATCAGGCAGTCTTCCTATAAACGTATTGTCGGATGTAACAGACAATGCTGGTGTTTTTTATCCTTTGCAAACCTTTACCAAGGGCATTCGAGCAGCCCAGCTTGAGTTCCCGGTTTGTATCGAGTATACAAATAATACTGTAAGAGACTTGCTGCTCCACTTAGGAAATCTTGTATCAAATACAGTAGTTGCTCTTAACTCAGAAAAGAGAATGCATCTGCATGTAGGTGCTGTAATGGTAAATAATTTTACAAATCATCTGATTACTAAGGTATATGATTACCTCACAGCACAAGAAATTGATACCGATTTATTGTTACCAATTATTGAAGAAACCCTTCAGAAAATACACACTGCTCCTCCCTCGAAGGTGCAGACCGGTCCAGCTGCGAGGGGTAACAGAGAGATTATTAAAAAACACCTAGCTTTGTTAGAAAACGATAAGGAGCTTCACAATATATATTCGGTGTTTTCTAAAAGTATTTTGAGGTATTATTCAGCAAACGAAAAATGAATTTTAAAGAAAAACTAACTGGTATTAAAGCTTTTGCTTTTGACGTTGACGGAGTTTTTACCGACGGACAGGTATACCTGATGGCCGGCAACGAATTTGTAAGAGCCATGAATATAAAGGATGGCTATGCTGTACAGCATTGTGTAAAAATGGGCTACCCGGTAGCCATTATTTCCGGAGGAAGCTCAGAAGAGGTGCGCAAGCGGTTTATAGCTTTGGGCGTGACCGATATTTATTTAAAATCGGCAAATAAACTCGACGACTTTGAAGATTTCAAATTTAAATATCATCTGGACGAATCAGAAATTCTATACATGGGTGACGATATTCCTGATATTCCTGTCATGCAAAGTGTTGGTATTGCTACCTGTCCGGAAGATGCGGTGCAGGAGGTAAAACATATCTCGGAATACGTCTCTGCAAGCAGAGGAGGGCAGGGGTGTGTGCGTGATATAATTGAACAGGTACTAAGAGTGCAAAATAAATGGTTAAATGATAAGGCATTCATATGGTAAGGAGTCTTAAATATACCAGGGCATTTTTTCAACTGGTGCGATGGTCCAATTTATTAATTGTAGCCGTTACCATGTATCTGCTGCGTCATTTTATTGTGCTTCCCATCCTGGAATCAAACGGATACACAAGCCTGGTTTCTCATTTATATTTTGGGTTAATTGTTCTTGCCACACTTTGCATTGCCGGAGCAGGCTATGTGATTAACGACTACTTCGATCGAAAGGCTGATTTGATTAATCGCCCTGGAAAAGTAATATTGGGCAGGATACTGAGTCGCAGAGCAGGAATGATTTGGCATATAATTTTAAATACAGTAGGAATAGGGTTGGGAGTTTTTGCATCTTACAAAATTGGGGCATTTAAGCACAGTATCATATTTGTTTTTATGAGTGGCTTGCTCTGGTTTTACTCCACTACTTATAAGCGACAGGTGCTCCTTGGTAATCTGGTCGTTGCATTTATGGTGGCAATGGTTCCCTTACTTGTTTTACTATATGAAGTTCCATTGCTATGGTATCAGTATAAAAATATTTTTGCAATGGATCCAGCAGCTCTAACAGCCATCTTCTCCTGGATAACCGGGTATGCGATTTTTGCATTTGTGCTTTCTCTGGCTCGAGAAATTGTTAAAGATTTAGAAGATTTTGAGGGTGACTTCGCCTTTGGAAGACAGACCATCCCTATTCGATGGGGAGCAGCTGTGGCCCGGACTATTGCATTGAGTACAGTAATCGTATCACTGTTGGCTATCATTGTGGTTGCCCTCAGGTTCACCGACAGTTTTATTGTAATTGCTTACATTGCATTGGCTGTTGTGCTACCTGTAATTTGGTTACTGGTAATATTATGGAAAGCATTAACAAAAAAATCGTACCACATTTGCAGCAATCTTCTTAAGTTAATCATGATAAATGGAATTTTGTTTACAGCTGTCGCGTATTATTTTATTTTTTAATGTATAAATATGCTTCAAACGCATTTAAATAATTACAAGATTATTCTTGCATCGCAATCGCCCAGGCGCAAGCATCTATTGGAGGGGCTTGATATTGACTTTGAAGTTTTGGTGCGACCTGGGATTGTGGAAAAAGTTCCAAAAGGTCTTGATAAAATTAAGATACCCCTGTATCTTGCAGAATTCAAATCGGAAGCTTACACCGATTTGTTGAAAGAAAAGGTGTTGTTAATTACTGCCGACACAATTGTTTGGCATAATAATCGTGAGTTGGGTAAGCCCGAAAATTTTAAACATGCTGTTCACTTACTGAAAGAACTTTCAGGAAGTATGCATGAGGTCATTACGGGTGTTTGTTTGAGAAGTCAAAAGCAGCAAAAGACCTTTTACTCGCTATCGAAAGTATGGTTTCGGTCACTTTCTGATGAAGAAATAAATTATTACCTTAAGCACTATAAACCTTTTGATAAGGCGGGTTCGTACGGTATTCAGGAATGGCTTGGATATGCAGCCATCGAAAAAATAGATGGTTCATTCTACAATGTCATGGGTCTACCGGTGCAAGCTTTGTACAATGAATTAATAAAATTTATCGAAAATGAAGAAAACTAGTCTGATTGCAGTATTGAGTATTTTATTGGTTGCGGGTTCAGTTCAAGCCAAGGAGGGAATGTGGATCCCCCTGCTCATTGAAAAGTTAAATTATGACGATCTGAAAGCCAATGGCTTTAAACTAACAGCAGAAGATATATACAGCATTAATCAGGCTTGTTTAAAGGATGCTGTGGTCATCTTCGGTGGAGGTTGTACAGGAGAAATGATTTCAAGCAATGGATTATTGCTGACCAATCATCATTGTGGATATAATGAAATACAGCAGCATAGCACCCTTGAGAATAACTACCTCAAGGAAGGATTCTGGGCTGCCAGCACGGAAGAGGAATTACCAAACGACGATTTAGATGTTTTATTTCTGGTTGAAATTAAGGAATATACCCATGAGATCTTCAATAATCTTAATAAAGGTGCTGATCTGGAAGAGGAGCGAATTGCCATTGAAGTCAGAATTGACAGCCTGGAAGGTGTGATCTCTGATTCATTAAATATGAAGGCATCCATCGAAAAATTCTTCTATGGAAACGATTATTATTTATTTCTGTACAATCAATACACCGATGTTAGATTGGTAGGTGCTCCGCCAAATACAATCGGAAACTTCGGAGGCGATACCGATAACTGGGTTTGGCCAAGACATACCGGAGATTTTTCGCTCTTCAGAGTATATTCCGGTCCCGATGGAAAACCTGCGGATTATTCAAAAGAAAACATTCCATATACACCTAAAAAACATTTAACTATTTCGGCAAAAGGTATCAAAGAAAATGATTTTACGATGGTGCTTGGCTACCCTGGTAAAACGCAGGAGTACCTTTACTCAGCTGGACTTGAAATTATTGCATCAAAAATATATCCGGGTAACATTGCTCTGCGTGACGGGCGCATTGAGATAATAGATCAGGCCAGGCGAAACGACGATAAAGTTTACATTCAATATGCCTCCAAGCATCGCAGAGTTAGTAATGCATGGAAAAAATGGGAAGGGGTACTTTATGGTTTTAACAGGTTTAATGTTATCGAAAAGCGAAAGAATTACGAAACCTGGTTGCTCGAGAATGCCGGAAATAAAAAAGCTGCATTGCAGGAATTATTTGGATTATTTGACGATGCTTACGTGGGTTATGAGCCTTATGCAGTGGCAAAAGATTATTACCGCGAAAGTGCCTTTGCGATTGAGCCGGTAGGCTTTTATATAAGAAAAATAGCAAAGCATATACCCCAACTGGCAGAAAAGGATAAGAAAGATGAGGTATTAACCCGGATTAAAAAGGCAGCTTCGTTATACTTTAAAGATTATAACATTGAAATTGATAAAAGCCTAACTACCTTTCTGCTGCAGGAATATCGAAATAACCTGGGCGAAGAATTTCAAGCATCCACAATCGTTGAGAAATCTTCTGCTTTCGAATTAGAAAAGTATATAGAAACTTTATATGAAAAATCGATACTAACAGATTCTAATCGGTTTAAAAGAGCGGTTAGAAAACTAGCCGATGGTGATTTAAGCGCCTTTAACGATGACCCTTTTATAATGCTGGCAAATGAGTTCAATCAGGTTAATACTTTAGATGTGCTGGAAGGGTATAATTATTATGCCGATCAGTTAAATAATCTTTACAAAGAATACCTTCCAATGATCCAGGCCATCGACACAACACGGCCGATTTATCCCGATGCAAATTTTACCATGAGAATGACATATGGGAAAGTTGAAGGCTACTCACCGCGCGATGCTGTTAACTATAACTATCAAACCTACCTGCAGGGCATAATAGATAAAGAATCACTGGGCTACCATGATTATGATGTACCTGAAAAACTCAAGCAACTTTATTATGACAAAGATTATGGGCGTTATGCTACTGCCGATGGTCGTTTGCCTGTTTGTTTCGTTGCCTCAAATCATACCTCAGGAGGTAACTCCGGAAGCCCTATTCTCGATGCCGAAGGCCGGTTAATTGGCATTAACTTTGACCGCACATGGGAAGGAACTATGAGCGATTTTAATTTTGATGAAGAGATTTGCAGAAACATTTCGGTTGATATTCGCTATGTATTATTCATCATCGATAAGTTTGCCGACAGTGGCTACCTGTTGGAAGAAATGGATATAATTTGGTAATATGGGTGCTTCAACCTTTGTGAGGGTGAATGGGCGTGGAAATGCCTGGCCGGTTTTTTTAGGTGGCAGTTCCAGTTTTTACGATGCGTCCAGTTCAATTGATTTGTCAAATGCTTCGTTTTCGATTATTCACTGTCGTTCGAACAAGTTTAAGCTTGATGAGATTGAATCTGAGATTCTTATCGATGCGGGACACCATGCCATACCCTTTTTAATTCAGCATGGGAATCGTATCCCCGAAGCGGTTGTGTTAACGCATGGTCATCTCGACCACACTTTGGGGCTCGATTGGGTGGCTCAGAGTAAGTATTACCTGAGTAATAAAACACAGCTGCTTAAGGTTTATGCAAGTTTGTTGGTTTGGAAGTTTGTAAAACAATCTTATCCGCACCTTGAAAAAATTATTGATTTCCGAGAACTGCTTCCTGGTAAGCAGATCACACTGGACGGTATTGCTGGTATTCAATTAACTGCTTATCCGGTTTATCACGGAGAGCATGCTAAAGGTGCTTCAATGCTGTGTTTTACAACTAATCAGGATAAACAGATTCTTTTTACCGGTGATATGTTATGTCCAATACTTCCAAAGAAAGAAATTGAAAAAATCAAGGGTGCAGAACTGGTGTTTATCGATTCGAATAACCGCTACCCTTACCCTCTATCTAATCACGGCAGTGTAGTACCCTTTTCGCCTGCCAATAAAACTATAAGCTCTCAATTAAGCGATTGGTTCGAAAAAGCTTCATTGAATTACCTCATAGCGCCTCATGCACGTTCATCCTATAATTCGATTTATCATGCTTATTTTGAGGAGTTTCTCGATGATTATAATGCTGTTTCTGAACTGCCCCATTCAATATTCGATTTCGCAAAACTAACTTTGCCACAAAAACTGAATCTTATTCATTATGGCGGAATGGAAGACCTGAAGTACCATAGTGCCAGCGTTATTAATTCGGAGCAACTTCAAGAATGGACCGCGAAATGTGCCCAGGATTACGATATAAAAACTACACAATTCAATGTGCCGGGTACAGGGGATGTTTTTGAGGTTTAAAAACCAATTATTTCGATTTTCACTGGCTTAATTGTGAAAAACTAATACCTTAATTTCTGAATTCTCAATGAGTATTTTGTAACTTTTCACAGACTTGACTGAATAGCTATGTATTTGCGTGCCCTAACCGTTTCTATTCTCCTCTTTTTCTTACCATCAATGTATCTGCATGCACAATTATCGCTCCCAAAGGTACCTGCAGAACGTACCAGATATGATGATGACAAACAGTTAATTAAAAGATCGGAATACATTGTTCGAAATGATATCCGTTACATCATCAAAGAGGGTATGGTGACTACAGAAAAATTCAATGACCGTGTTGTTAAGTTTTATCCCAATGGAAATATCAAGGAAATGGTCTATGTCGATCAGGTTGGAAGAAAGAAGGCAATAATGGTTTGCGAATATTATCCAGATGGTTTACCTGGATCGGAGTCAGAATTTCATCCTACCGGGGAGTTACTTAAACGTACCGAATTTAAATACGAAAACGGGTTCCTGAAAGAAAAAACTGTAATTGATCAGTATGGCTATGTTATAACACGTACAACCTACGAGATAAACACCGGACGTAATGAAGTGGTTGAGCGGATATATGGTGCCCCACAAATGGTGACAGAAAAAAATGTATACGTTTATTCTGATTTTTATTCAGGTAAGCTGCTTCGACATGAGAAGTACAGTGGGGAAGATATTTTTCAATTCAAGCGTCATCTGATTTACAGCAAAGATGTACTTCTGAAAGAAGAATATTACAATCCGTCAGGCAATAAAGCCTTTTATTTAGAGTATTTTTATGACATGAACAATCAACTAACGGAAATTGAAAAGGTACTGCTGGATGGGACACGCCTGAAGAATACCCGCTACCAATACAATGATAGTGGATTAATTACGGGCAAAATAAACTACGATCGAAAAGGCAAAATGATTGCTTATTATAAATATTCATATGAATAATAGAATTTGTAAAGTTATATTGCATATTTCATGAAATTAATAAAGAGAATACTTATTTTACTTGGGGCACTTCCTGTTTTATATGTAGGTGCTACTATATTAGTTGCTACAATCTTTAAATACAAACCTTCCGGAATTGAGCAAATCAGTAAAATAGAAGAGCAATTTTACTTAAACGATACAACAATATATTCTGTTCTCATCTGGAATATAGGATATGCCGGTTTGGGGGCTGAAATGGATTTTTTCTATGATGGCGGAACGAAAGTTCGTGATACCGAAGATGGTGTCCGGAGGAATCTACATAAAATCACAACCTTTCTGCAGGAAAATGATACGCTAGATTTTATCTTGCTTCAGGAAGTTGATGAAAATTCAAAGCGCAGCTATGGGATTAACATGGTAGACCATTTTAACCTCGCTTTGCCGGAACATTTTCCGTTCTATGCATATAATTACAAAGTCCCCTTTGTGCCTTTACCCTGGTTAAATCCCATGGGGCGGGTAAATTCCGGGCTTTTATCCTTTTCAAAGCATATTCCTGCAGAAACTAAAAGGTTTGCTTTTAAAGGGAATTATGCCTGGCCTAAGCACCTTTTTATGCTTGACAGATGCTACCTGGCGAATTATTTTTTGCTTGAAGACAGTACCAGGTTTGTGTTAATAAATACGCACAACTCAGCCTATGACGATGGTAATTTACGGAAGCAGCAAAACATACAACTTGGTGGAACACTTGTAAATGAAGAGACCGCTGGCAATGCATTTCTGGTGGGTGGTGATTGGAACCAATGTCCCCCGGATTTTCTTCCGGGCATGGCCCAGGAGATTTTTCATAACTGGGTTTTTGATACAATAAATTTTGTACCACTCGATAAAGCGTTTATGGGAAATGGCTGGGAAGTCTGGTGGGGTAATAACGCACCAACAAATCGCCGCTTACAAACCAGCTATAGCAAAGAAACTTCGTTCACTACTGTGATCGACTTTTTTCTTTCGTCAAGTCGAGTTGAAGTAATCGAATGCAATACAATTGATTTAAACTTTGCAAATTCCGATCATCAACCGGTAATTTTAACATTCAAGATTAAACGATTTGATGAATAGATTATTAGCAGCCGCAGTTTTTATTTCGGTATCTGCCTTGGTGTGCGGACAGGCTTATTATTTACCGTTTAACATCCTGCAGGCATATACCCAAAAGGGTACAAGAGACTTTAGCGGCAAACCGGGGGAGCATTACTTTCAGAATGGTGCCGATTATAATATATCCGTAAATTTTGATCCCGAATCCGGAGAATTGGTAGGTTCTGAAGAGGTTGTTTATTACAACAACAGTCCCGATTCAATATACTATTTTGTAATTCGTCTGCACCAGGATATTTTAAAAAAAGGTAACCCCCGCGATGAAGCGGCTGATCCCGATTACCTTACAGAAGGCATGGTGATAAGTAGTCTGAAAGTTAATGATATAGAGGCCTCCGGCGAAAATTCACCCTACTATTTTAAGAAGATTGGAACAAACTTGTATATTGGATTAAATTATTTCATTGAACCTGGAGACAAAGTTGATTTTTCCATTAAATGGGAAACGATTATCCCCAAATCTCATTTTCACAGGTATGGGAACTATGGAAAGGGAAACTGGTTTGTCGCCTATTGGTATCCTCAAATTTCGGTTTATGACGATATTGATGGATGGGAC
>DNTK01000347.1 GCA_003508755.1 Bacteroidales bacterium
AAGGCAGATTTTGAAAACCTAACAAGGGTTGCTTCTGGTAACAAGGGAAGCAATTTCCCAGAACTACATCGAGTAGTGATGAACCTGAAAAGCTGGCTAAGAGGCGTGCATCATCACGTCAACGATTTGCAAGACTACTTAAACGAATATTGCTATCGGTTCAACAGAAGTTTTATGAAAGAAAACATTTTCGATAACTTAATGAAACGGATGATTGAAGCCGAGCCTTGCTACATTAAAAATATTAGTCAGTAAATGCCTAAGTAAGTTAAACTTTTGAAAAATGAAAAAAATTGAAGAAGAGAAACTTGCTGAAATATCTGGAGCCGGTTGTTACAAACACCTTAGAAGAATGCACAGGGATGTAAAGAAAAATAGGTTAGTGGAGGCAAATGAGCACCACATTAAGTATCTCAATTGCATGCTCAATTAATGATTACAGAGCTTTGGAACTTTAAAAAACAAGAGTCTGATGATCTCTTGTTTTTTATGAAAAAAATATTTTGCCACTTGGTTTTTTTTATCAACGCAGGGTTTTGTTTTTCACAAGTGCATGAGCCTGTAAAAGGTCTAATAACAAACGAAAAAGGTGAACCTTTACCCTACGCCACTGTATCAGTCAAAAACACTACAAAAGGCACGATCAGTAATTCAATAGGGCAGTTTGAATTAAAGGGTGGTCTAAATTTGTCAGATACATTATTAATATCCTATGTTGGTTACATATCTTTTGAAATCCCTATTGATTTAATAAAGGGCGCTGATTATACCATCAGACTAAAAGAAGCGGTCATTCGTCTGGATGAGATTCAAGTTTTGCCTGCGGAATATTTGAATAACCCAAATAAGATAGTAAAAATGGCAATTTCTAGCATCAAAGAAAATTGCAATAATAACCCGTTTGTCCTTAAAGGATTTTACAGGCATGTAAATAAAAAAGATAACGAGTACCAAAGGTTGCTGGAAGCTGCAATTTCAATTTATGATTTTGGGTACATGGATTCCAAGATGGAATTTGTGATCGATGAAATTAGAAAGAGCTATGATTATCGAAAACCGAATAATAAAAAAATAATGGAATTATTTGAATCCCTAAAAGGGGATTCAAGCAGATACTATTTAAAGTTATTAAAAGCAACAACCGAAGACATTTTAAAAGATACGACTACAGCAACCTCTGAAGATTTAATACGATGGGAAAATGACTATGAGCCATTAAGTTTAAATGGTTTTTATTATTCTAATTATGCACGTCATTATAACGCTGATAAAAATGATGACCACTTTGGGATTTTAAATGAAAGTTTTCCTAGAGAACACAGGTTTAAGCTAGATACCATAAGTGAATATGATGGTGATTTGGTTTATTTGATCAAGATTTTACCATCCAATAAGAGTAAAAAATATCAGGATGAATCCAGAAACCTTGTATTACCAGTTGGTAAAATAGCTATACGGACACGAGATTTCGCTATACTAAAAATGGAATATAGTTACATACTTAATCCAAAAAAGAGGGGAACACCTGATTATAACTTTTGGCTTAAGTCTTTAGGTACAGGAATAGTGTTTACTTCCATAGCTGTTTATAAAGATTATCAAGGAAAGATGTATCTTTCTTATCTTAAGAAAAACGAAAAAGATCCTTTAGCTTTCTCTCTTATGAAAAAAAAACTAAGTAATTATCAAGAAGAGTATTATTTTCTCACGAGGGAACTACTAATAACCGATATCATATTGGATTCTAAAAAGGTAGAAGGACATATAGAAAAAATTTCTGATAATAGTGGGAAATCCTTATACACCAATAATCATATTTACAATGAAGAATTCTGGGATAATTACAATATCCTTAAGGAGACTCCAATAGATAAAAAGCTTCGTGAAGATTTAGAAAAAAAAGTTTCACTTGATGAGCAATTTAGAGAAGGCAGAAAAGAAGAATAGGATATTTATTAGGTTCTTTGAGGAGTTTAATTCAAGTAATCTAGCGCTACTTCTTTTGCTGTTTTGCGTCATTCACTGGCTATTTAATTTTGTTAATTCTGAGTTTATCGCAACTGACGAGATATTTGATCAGTACTTAGAGGAGAGGCAAATCGAAAAATATGGTGAAGATTATAATGAGTTGGCAGATGAATTTGAGGAAGATATAGTAGACCTAGATGACGATGACGATTACTATTGGAGTGACCAAGCATGGGATTTCGGAATAATTCTTCTTTTAAAAGCGATCCAGTTTACTTTAACAACTGCTTTTTTTTTCGTTGCTTTAACCTTGAAACCAGAGACAGATAAGCTTTCATTTGCTCAAATATTCAAGATTGTTGTAATCTCGGAATTCGTCTTTTTTATTCCTACTCTCATCAAATTGATATGGTTTGGGTTTATGGATCAAGAATATGATTATTCCGAAATTCGTAGTTTTTATCCATTTTCCTTATTAGGCGCTATTGGAGTAATTAATGTAAACGAGTGGATGATATACCCTTTGAAAGTAGTTAACCTTTTTGAGATCATTTATGTCTATTTGATCATAGTAGGTATTCATCAGGTTTCTAATTTGAAATTTTCTTTAATAGCTAAACCCATAACCGTATCCTATTTATTGTTGCTTTTCATGTGGATTTCTATTCGAGTATATCTTAGTACAGTGTTTTGAAAAAGCTTTTTTCTTTGTATAAAATACTTCTCCTACTTAGCTTTAGTCTGTTAGTCTTAGGGGTACTTGGGCAGCTATACCGTATCAGTAAAATAGAGCTTAACCAATTAGCGGAAGAATCGGATATTAATTCAGTTCTTCCCTCTTTTGAGTTTAGAACTATTTCAAATGAGACATTTACCAATAAAGATATAATTCCAGATAAAGCATTAATACTCATGTATATGGACCCAACTTGTGAAGCTTGCATAGATATTGGCTATTACGGATCGATTT
>DNTK01000439.1 GCA_003508755.1 Bacteroidales bacterium
ACATAACTGAGTGATTCCTGATTAAATTTATAATTGTGCTTTGCCATTCCCCTTATTTTTTGCCCTCTAAGGACAATTCTGTTATCATTTCATACTCTTCGGCAGTCAAATCATCAGCGAAGAAATATATTGGATTTATTTGACGGCGATTCTTTCTCACCTCATAATGCAGGTGTGTTCCTGTTGACCTGCCAGTATTGCCCATCAATCCTATTAGTTGTCCTCTTTTCACTTTTTGTCCTTCTTCAACTAATATTTTATTTAAATGGGCGTATCTGGTACTGTAACCAAATTTATGCGAAATTATAATTTCTTTTCCATATCCCCTACGAGAATTCTTAGTATTTTCAATAATTCCGTCGGCAGTAGCATAAATCTCGGTGTTTTTGTGTCCAACGAAATCTATGCCCTTATGGTTTCGTCTAATTTTTGTAAATGGATCTTTACGAACTCCATAATAGGAGCTTACCCAAATATGTTTTGATGGTTTAACAGGCTGTATTGCAGGAATAGTCCTTAATTCATCGTTATGTATTAGCGCTTCTTTTATTATCTCCTGGTAGGAATCGTCCTGAATTTTTATTTGGTTTTTAATTGTATTTAATCGGTTTGTGGTAGAGTTAATTAATAAATGATAGGGTGCATTCATATTAAAAGAAGGATTCTCTGAACCACCCGTACCGGCCAAACGTATTGGGTAAGCAAGCGAATCGAGCTCTAATATCTCTCTGTAAAATTTATCATCGACAAAATGACGCTTATGTAATTTCTTTTGCAGGCTATCTATTTGAATGTTTGCAGCAATAAAATCGTTTTTAATTTTATTGGCTTTTTTCTCCAACACACCTTCGATAGGGGAACCAAAGGACAGGTAAAATACTACTGAAAAAACTATCGCTAAAAGTGTTGATATACCTATAAAGCGGAAGAATTTTCCGAAGGCAACCGAATAGGATACGACTTTATTTTCGTATCGTAAGGTTTGCTGGTTGTAGTAGTATAATTTTTTCTTCAGAATCAATTGAAAATCAAATGTTTTGAATCTAAATTTAGTGGAATGCAACAAATCTATAAGAAAAAAATTATTTTTACAACCTTTTTGAAAGAGGGAATTGTTAATAACTGGAATAAGTTTATCACAATAAACAAAGTATTTAAATGAATTCGAAAGAAATTCGTCAAAAGTTTTTCGACTTTTTTGAGTCAAAACAGCATAAAATTGTTTCATCTGCCCCTATGGTTGTAAAAGATGATCCAACCTTGATGTTTACCAATGCGGGAATGAATCAATTCAAGGATGTATTTTTGGATAATGTGGTAGCAACAGACTTGCGTGTGGCCAATTCTCAAAAATGTTTGCGGGTATCCGGTAAACATAACGATTTGGAGGAAGTAGGCCAGGACACCTACCATCATACCATGTTCGAAATGCTGGGGAATTGGTCGTTTGGTGATTATTTTAAAGAAGAAGCCATCTCCTGGGGGTGGGAGTTCTTAGTCGATACCATGGGCATCGATAAGGACAGGCTATATGCCACAATTTACGAAGGGGATGAGGCAGATGAGGTTGAGTTGGACAAAGAAGCATTTAACCATTGGAGTAAGTTTCTGCCAGAAGAGCGAATTCTAAAAGGGAACAAAAAAGACAATTTCTGGGAGATGGGCGAAAGCGGACCCTGTGGACCTTGCTCTGAGATACATGTTGATATTCGCAGTGATGAGGATAGGAATAAAATACCAGGGGCTGAACTGGTGAATAAGGATCATCCTCAGGTAATTGAAATCTGGAATCTGGTATTTATTCAATACAACAGAAAATCGGATGGTAAACTTGTTCCACTGCCAAAAAAGCATGTTGATACAGGAATGGGTTTTGAGCGTTTGTGTATGGTCTTACAGGGTAAGCAATCAAACTACGATACAGATGTATTCCAGTCGGTTATCCGCAGAATTTCCGAGTACACTGGAATTGCATATGGCAAAAATGAAAAATCGGATATCGCCATGCGTGTTGTGGCCGATCACCTCCGTGCTGTGTCTTTTTCTATTGCCGATGGCCAGCTTCCTTCGAATGCCAAAGCTGGGTATGTTATACGCCGCATTCTGCGCCGTGCTATCCGATATAATTATACATTCCTTGACCAAAAAGAGCCACTTATATATCAGCTGGTTAAAGAGTTGGTAAATGTCATGGGAGATAGCTTTAACGAATTAAAAAAGCAGCAAGAATTAATAGAGAAGGTAATTCTCGACGAAGAAAAAGCCTTTTTGCGCACATTGGATTCAGGCATCAAGCTATTGGATGGCTTGATGGAGGCAGCTAAATCTTCCAACAAGCCTTCTATTAGCGGCCGAAAAGCATTTGAACTTTATGATACCTTCGGATTCCCATTGGATCTAACTCAGTTAATTCTCCGTGAAAACGATCTTACAGTTGACCTGGATGAGTTTAACAGCGAAATGGAAGCTCAAAAGAACCGGTCGCGGAAAGCCTCGGAAAGCGATGCTACCGATTGGACCATAATCGTAGACGATCAGGTACAGGAATTTGTAGGCTATGATAATCTGGAGGCTGATGTTCGGATAACACGCTACCGTAAGGTTAAAACAAAAAAGAAAGAATTCTATCACCTGGTGTTTAACCTCACCCCGTTTTATGGCGAAAGCGGCGGTCAGGTTGGTGATAAAGGCTACATTGAAGCTGATGGAATTAAAATTCCGGTAATCGATACCGTCAAAGAGAACAACTTGAGTATTCACCTGGTCACCAGTTTGCCTAAAGATGTTAATGCAACCCTTAAAGCAGTAGTAGATAAAAAAGCCAGACTATCTACCATAAACCATCACACAGCTACCCATCTGTTGCATTTTGCTCTGCGAAAAGTATTGGGTACACACGTTGAGCAAAAAGGCTCGCTGGTTCATCCCGATTACCTGCGTTTTGACTTTTCTCATTTTCAAAAAATTACATCTGAGGAATTGCAGCAGATTGAGAACCTAGTGAACGAAAAAATACGGGAGAATGCTCCGGCACACATCCAGCAGACATCATTTAATAAAGCCCGGGAAATGGGAGCAATGGCATTGTTTGGAGAAAAATATGGCGATGTGGTGCGTGTTGTACAATTTGGCGATTCGGTTGAATTGTGCGGAGGAACTCATGTTGAAGCTACAGGAAACATCGGATATTTTAAAATTGTTAACGAAAGCTCCATCGCTGCCGGTATCCGACGTATCGAAGCTGTTACGGCCGAAAAAGCTTATGCTTTCATCAACGACCGCTTAAATATACTCGATCACGTTATTCATACCGCCGGTGGTTCTGTAAACAATGAAGTACAGACCATCGAATCCTTGCAGCATCAAAATGCTGATATGCGTAAAAAACTCGAGGAAATTGGCAGGCTTGAAGCAAAAAGGTTAAAGTCAACGCTTATTGAATCTGCCGAGGAAGTAAACGGAGTAAAACTCATTACTGCCAAAGTTGCTGTGGACAGTGCTGCCGTGATGAAACATTTATCGTTCCAGATAAAGCAGGAAGTACCAGGATTATTTATGGTTCTGGGAGCTGAAATTGATGGTAAGGCACACCTATCTGTAGCTATTTCTGATGATTTAGTTCAGAAAAAGGAAATGAATGCAGGCACCATCATTCGTGATTTGGCAAAAGAAATTCAAGGAGGCGGGGGAGGTCAGTCATTTTTTGCGACTGCAGGAGGTAAAAATCCTCAGGGTATTGAAAAAGCCCTTGCAAAAGCGAAAAGTGTAATAAGCTAAAATTAAATTATTACAATATGCTCCGGAAAAACTATTGATCATTTCCGAAGGTTTGTTTTCACTATGAACTCCAACACGATAAACATTCTTTTATTTACTAAAACTATACTTATTTAGAAAAGGTACAAAAACACCTTTCTGTTTCTCCATGTCAAACATATCTCGTGAAATCAAGAAGTCTCATTATTATCACACTAATCTCAATTTGTGTGATCTCGGTTAGTGCTATTAAATTCAATCCAATACCTGTGAAATACCCAAAAACCAAAAAGCTTCCGGCAGTTGATAATTATTTTGGAACTCCAGTAGCTGATAACTACCGTTGGTTGGAAGATGATCGCTCGGAAGAAACAGCAGAATGGGTTAAATCGCAAAATGATGTGACTTTCAATTACCTCAAACAGATACCTTTCAGAACGCAGGTAAGGGAGCGTTTTAACGAACTGGCCAATTTTGAAAGTTACAGCTATATTCGAAGTGGCTACCGATTGTCGATGCCTGTGAAAAAAAATGGCAAAATATACTATTTCAAGAATTCAGGCTTGCAAAACCATGCTGTGTTAGTTGCTGTGGACCCTGAAACACAGCAAGAAGAAGTGGTTCTTGATCCGAACACTTTCTCCGAGGATGGAACCACCTCGATAAGCGACCTTGTATTTTCGCCCGGAGGGAAGTATGTTTCTTATGCTATTTCGGAAGGGGGTTCAGACTGGAGAAAAATTATTGTTCTTAACGCAGAAACATTTGAACCCATTGGTGATGTGGTGGAAGATGCCAAGTTTACAGAAATAACCTGGAAGAACGATGAGGGCTTCTTTTATTCAAGCTATGATAAGCCTGATGGTTCCGAACTTTCGGCCATGACCGACAGGCATAAACTTTATTACCATAAAATTGGCACTCTGCAGGAATCCGATAAAATAGTGTATGGTGCAGGAAACCAAAAAAGAAGGTATGTAAGCTCTTCAGCTTTCAAGGATTCACCCTATTTATTTTTGTCTGCTGCTGAAAGCACAAGTGGCAATGAGCTATACTTTAGAAAAAAGAACCTGACAGATTTGGAATTTAACACGTTAATTAAGGGTTTCGAAAACGATTATACCGTAATCCACGCTGCAGGTGAATTGTGCTATGTGTATACCAATTATAAAGCTCCTAATGGTCGGATTATTAAAATTGATCTATCCAATTCTGATAAAGACAAGTGGGAAGAAGTGCTTTCAGAGCGCGATGAGGTTATTCTTTCAGCTACATTTGAGGCGGGTTATATCTTTGTTCAATATCTTGAGCATGCTGTTAGTAAAGTCTATCAGTATAGGCTTACAGGTGAAAAAGTCCGTGAAATTGGATTGCCCGGTATAGGCTCTACCGATGGATTCTTTGGAAGCGATGAGAGCAATGAAGTATACTATTCGTTTGAGTCGTTTACATCACCATTTACAATTTATTCTTTCAATGTTGAAAGCGGAAAATCTAAAGTTTTCAGGAAACCCCAACTGAAGGTTGATATTGATAAGTATGAAACAAAACAGGTTTTCTATTTGAGTAAAGATGGAACCAGGGTGCCGATGTTTATTGTCTCTAAAAAAGGCACCAGGTTAAATGGTAATAATCCCACCTTGCTATATGGTTATGGAGGTTTTAATGTGAGTCTTTCACCATATTTTTCATTGCGTTGGTTAACCTGGCTAGATATGGGTGGGGTGTTTGCACTTGCCAATATACGTGGAGGTGGAGAATATGGCGAGGCATGGCATAAAGCGGGCACACAAATGAAAAAGCAAAATGTATTTGATGATTTTATTGCGGCGGCTGAATACCTGCAAGAAGAAAAATACACATCAGATGAGAAACTAACCATTAAAGGGGGCAGCAATGGAGGATTGCTTGTGGGGGCCTGCATGACACAACGCCCCGAATTGTTTAAAGTTACCTTACCGGCAGTGGGTGTATTGGATATGTTACGCTATCATAAGTTTACTGCTGGTGCCGGATGGATTGTTGATTATGGCTGTGCCGACAGTTCAAAAGCTATGTTTGATTACCTGCACAACTACTCACCCATTCACAACGTGCAGGAAGGTGTTCAGTATCCTGCCACAATGGTTACTACCGGCGATCATGACGATCGGGTGGTACCAGCTCATTCATTTAAATTTATTGCACACTTGCAAGATAAGCACAAGGGTGAAAATCCTGTATTAATAAGAATTGAAACAAAAGGAGGTCATGGAGCAGGTAAATCAACAATGATGTACCTTGATGAATTGGCCGATGAATATACTTTTGCATTTTATAATATGAAAGCATTTCCGGCGAATATTGCTAAATAAGAAAGGTGCAGATGACAGTCCATTGCAATTATCCGTTAATTTTTTTGTTTTGATTTACACCCCGATTTCACTATCTTAATTACCTAAATCAATACCAATCAGACAATAGAAACCAGTAGAAGCATACAGTTTATTTATGACCTTCCGGGGTACTGTGCAAACTTGTTTGGCGAAAAGCCAGCATTTTACCTGAAAGTTGGCCGCAAATGGCAACCCATTTCAAGCAAGGATTATACAGCTACCATTGATATACTTTCACTTGGGCTGCTCACACTCGGCATAAAAAAGGGTGAAAATATTGCGACGATATTTACTTACAATTGTCCCCAGTGGAATTTCATTGACATGGCGCTTGCCAAAATAGGAGCAGTGCATGTTCCAGTATATCCAAGTATAAGCGATAGCGATTATTTATACATTCTTAACCAGGCAAAAGTCAGGTATGTAATTGCAAGCGACCAGGTTTTATACAATAAGCTTACACGGCTTCAAAAAGAAATACCTACGCTCGAAAAAGTGATCACCATTGAAAACCTTCCCAATGTTGATAGTTACGATGAACTTATACAATTGGGATTTGGTGCAAGTACTGAGATTCAGAATTTGCTCGATGAACGTGTTCTTTCCAATAAGCCTGATGATATCGTAACCATTATTTATACTTCGGGGAGTACCGGTATTCCAAAGGGAGCAATGCTAACGCATACCAACCTGGTTACAAACATGTATGCTGCGGCAGCTATTCAACCACTAGGGAAAGGCAACCGTGTAATGAGCTTTTTACCGCTTTGTCATGTTTATGAGCGCACGGCCAATTACCAGTTTCAGTTTAAGGGAGCAACTATTTATTATTGCGAAAACCTTAAATCGTTAACGACCAATATGAGGGAAGTAAAACCTCATGGAATTACTGTTGTTCCCCGGTTGCTAGAAAAGGTAATTAAGTTTGTTATGGTAAATACACGTAAGGGTAATTTTATGGTACGTATGGTAGTGCGTTGGGCCATTCGTTTCGGATTTAAATTTAAACCCTACCGAAAAAACCGATCACTTTGGTACCGTGTCCGCTATAAACTCGCCGACCTATTGGTTTTTCGTATGGTGCGAGCTTCGTTTGGTGGTCGTCTGCGCTATATAGGTTGCGGAGGGGCACCCATGGATGAAAAAGTTGAACGTTTTTTCTGGGCAGCTAAAATGCCAGTTTTCCAAGGGTATGGATTGTCGGAGTGTTCGCCCCTGGTGGCGCTGAATTACCCCGGGAAGGGTAATTACTGGATTGGCACTGTTGGGCCGGTAATTGAAGATGTAGAAGTGAAAATTGCCCACGATGGCGAGATATTATGTAAGGGGCCCAATGTTATGCAAGGGTATTTTAAGATGGACGAGCTTACCAACAAAACCATTGTTGATGGATGGCTACATACCGGAGATATTGGTAAACTGGTAAGGAATAAATACCTGAAAATTACTGGCAGAAAGAAACAGATGTTTAAAACCTCTTATGGTAAATATATTGTACCACAGGCTATCGAAAGTAAGTTTGTTGGCTCCGATATTATCGATTACCTCGTGGTAATAGGAGAGGGTAAGCATTGTGCCGCAGCTATTATATCACCGAATTTTCCGAATCTTCGGAAAAACTTCGATAAACAAAACAAACTGTCAAATTCGAAACTAATTGAGACAGCTGCTGTAAAAAGTGCCATAAAGAAAGAAATCGATACGGTAAATAAAACCCTCGGAAAAACCGAACGAATCCAAAAACACCTGATTGTGCCAGATGTTTGGTCAGCCGAAACAGGAGAGTTGTCACCTACCCTAAAGATCAAACGAAACCTTATTCAAAAAAAATACAAACGACAAATTCATTTGCTATATAGATTGGACTCAATTTGATAATAGCAATGAATTTATTTAATTTGGAATGATTTTAAATAGAAAAAGATGAAAGCAACACGGTTATTTGATTTACTCGATCAGTATACAGAATTGTATGCCGATAAAGATGATGCATTTGGGGCGAAGATAAATGGAGAATGGGTAAAATACAGTTCCAAAGACTATGTGCATAACGCCTATATGCTTAGCTACGGTTTATTATCGATGGGATTAAAACCAGGCGATAAAATCGCATCTGTATCAAATAACCGGCCTGAGTGGAACTTTATGGATATGGCCATGAATATGTCTGGAATTATTCACGTTCCGGTATATCCAACAATCAGTGAAGACGATTTTGAATATGTACTTAATCATGCCGAACCAGAACTGTTGCTTGTTTCAGATCAGGCGTTATTCAATAAGCTTCAGCCCATTGCTGAAAGAGTTAGCTCAATAAAAGATGTATATACCTTTAACGACCTTGAGGGAGCCAAAAACTGGAAAGTCATTTATGAACAAGGTTTGCAGAATGAGTCAAAATACAAGGATCAACTATTAAAAATAAGGGACTCTATTAAGACAGAACATCTTGCTACCATCATCTACACTTCTGGAACTACGGGATACCCCAAGGGCGTAATGCTTAGCCATAAAAACATTCTGGGCAACATAAAAGGCATTATGCAGGTTTTTAATCTCAATCATACCCAACGAACGCTCAGCTTTTTACCTATCAGTCATATTTTCGAACGTACTATCAACTATTACTTTCAACAAATAGGCCTCTCGGTATACTATGCTGAAAATCTTGGAGCCATTGGGAATAACATTAAGGAAATAAAACCGCATGTACTTATTGCAGTGCCGCGCGTATTAGAGCGTATTTATGATCGTATTATTGGTCGAGGGAAAGATTTAAAAGGCATTAAGAGGCAATTATTCTTTTGGGCAGTAAATCTTGGGCTACGTTTTGAGTTTAACAATAAAAACGGAAAATTTTATGCCGCTAAATTAAGACTGGCAAATAAGCTCATATTCTCGAAATGGCGCGAAGCCGTAGGGGGCAACATTGAAATAATTGTTGCTGGTGGTGCAGCAATGCAGCAGCGCTTAATTCGCGTATTTAATGCCGCCGGAATACCAACCGTTGAAGGATATGGTATGACCGAAACTGCCCCTGTTATTGCTACCAACGATTATGATAAAAACAAAGTGTGTATTGGTACCGTTGGTCCTGTATTGCCCGGAGTTGAAGTAAAAATAAACGACGATGGCGAAATTATGACCCGTAGCGATTGTGTGATGATGGGTTATTACAAAGACGAAGCTCAGACCAGGGAAACCATTGAGCCCGATGGTTGGCTGCACACCGGTGATATTGGTATATGGGTAGATAATGAGTACCTGAAAATTACTGATCGCAAGAAGGAGATATTTAAATTGTCGAGTGGTAAATATATTGCCCCACAGGCCATTGAGAATAAGTTTAAAGAATCGTTTTTTATTGAGCAGATTTATGTGTTTGGCGAAAATCAGAAATTTGCAAGTGCCTTAATATCGCCTAACTTTCAGTTTTTGCACAACTGGTGTTCGCGCCATGGAGTTAAATTCCGCGATAATGTGGAGCTTATTAATAATCCCCAGGTTGTTAAGCGTTTCCAGAAAGAGGTAAATACCATGAACAAAACACTTGGGCAAACCGAACACATTAAGCGCTTTAGATTGGTGCACGAAGAGTGGACTCCTGCAACGGGCGAATTATCACCTACACTAAAACTGCGCAGACGCTACCTGGTGGAAAAATACAAGAACATTATCGATGAGATTTTCTCAGTAGATAGTGTAGGGAAATAGAATAACGAGCTAACACTGTTCGTAGCCTCGAGGCTAAGGATAAAGTTTTTTTGGTACTGTTCCAATTCACCTGGTGCATTACTATCTTTATAAGAATTACTAATACCTGAATATACAAAGTGAGCTATACTCAAAAATACAACCTGACGCATTTAAAAAGTGCCGAAATACAAAAACTAAGGGACAGAATTAAAACCCTTGAACTGGAAAATAAAATATTGGGCAGTCAACTTGAGAAGTTGGCAGAAATTCAACCGGATATTGAGAAAATGAAGAAAACAAAGTCTGATTTTGAAGAAGATATTTCCCAGTTAAAGAGGAAATATGATGAGATTCTGTTGCTGTGTAAACTCGTTCCGGTTAGTGAATTAAATCTTTCATCAAGGGTAAAGAGCATACTGGAGAACCGTGACGTATCTTTTGTTTCAGAGAGCTCTTGCCTGATAGAACTTAGCTATTCAGATTTCAGATATTTGGGTAAAAAATCTATTACAGAAATTAAAGCGGCAATAATAGACTATTATCATAGTTAATAATTAGTGAATCTAATTTTCTCAAATATATACCTTCAATGAAAAATCGTATTCTCTACATCCTATTATTAACTCTTAGCACTAATATACTTTCGCAAGAATACTATGCTTTCCCTGATTCATTAACCATATGGTCTGTTAATACAGATAAATACACCGTAAATGGTGATACTATCATTAACGACCAAGCCTACAAAAAATACTATTATAGCTCTGGAGACAGTGTTTTTAGTTATAAGAATGCTGCCTACTTTGCTGCTGTACGCGAGGACAACCAGAAAAGAATTTGGAGAATTGAACGAGATGCCTTTGAAGAGAAACTATTGTATGACTTTTCCAAAAGTATTGGAGACACCATTGTTGTTCACCCAATGAGTGCCAACTATTTTGGAAGAGACTCGTACCATGTAACAATCGTTCGTGTCGATTCAATTATAGTTCATAATTCTTATCGGAAAAGATATACCATTGGAAATGTAAAGGGGCAGACTTTTGTGCCTAAATACTGGATTGAAGGAATCGGCAGTACAAGAGGATTAATCGATTCCGGAATTTCACAACAGTTGCGAGGAAATATTGGCTATCCTGAATTACTATGTTTTACTACCGAACAATATACTTACCATGTAAGCTCTAATAAAGATTGTTTTCGGCCTATTACTCTTCCGAGGCGTGCAGAAAACTTTATTATAAAAAAGGAGCTAGATGAATTGTTGAGTTTAATAGAATAGCAGGATTTTATCCGCACTATTATTGTAAAGGCATTAAACCTATCAAACTTTTGTGGGTGCCTTAGTTATTCTATTCATTGTAACTATTAAGAAATACCTTCATTTCCTGGCGAACGCCGCTTACAACATCCGAGTCCACTTTAATCGGCATATCCAGTATTTGTTGGGCAAGGGATTTAGCTTTGTCCATTTCTCCCAGTTTTTGATACAATAAAACTATTCTGTACCTGGGGTAAAATTTTACTGGCATAATATTGGAAGCTTTTTCAAAACTTTGTAATGCTTCGTTAAGCATTCCAATTCCTTCCTGACTGCTTCCCAGGTAAATGTAAAAATCCGAATCGTTAAGTCGGTGCTCTACTTGCTTTAACACATTAACACTTTGCTGATACTCTTGCATTACAGTTAATTCTGCTCCGTAATTAAAAACAAAAAACTGGTTATATTCCATAACCTGGTAAAGCTCTTCGTATTTAATTTTAGCCTGGTCATATTGACCTTTCCTAACCATCTCAAAGGCATTCTTCCAATCTTTTTCCGCTTTAATACGATTAGCACTCAAGCGAACAAACAGCAATAGTACAATCAATGAAAAGAATAACACCAGCCTTCTTTTTGCCTTATTTGTAGTAAGCGTATAAACTGACTCTGGTGTATGTGACGATATAATGGTAAGACTTATAAAAAAGAACGATAACACTCCATAATCCTGTAAAGGATATGAAAACAAGGAACTTATTAATATGGCTATTAAGCTACCTTCGGCGGCAATTAATAGCAAACTATGTTTTTTATATTCAAGCTGTTTATTCTTAAAGCTAAAAAAGATTACCAGCAAGAAAGCCAATAATCCTATCAGGCCTGTTTCGGAGGCAATATGCAAGTATTCATTAAATGCGTAGTTTATGCCATCGGCTAAAAAAGCATTATCCCAATCGTCGGGGTTGTTTTTAAAATAATCGGCCTGATAGTTATTATGAACAGCGGGATAACTAGCAAAGCCATGTCCTGCCAAAGGTTTATCTTTAATCATTTGCAGCGTTACTTTGTATATAAACTTACGCCCCGATGCCGAATCCTGCTTAATAGATGTTAAGGCAAGTGCACCAACTATGATTAACCCACCTATGAGGATGAATAAGGCCATTTTTCTTAACCAGGTAGAAAAGTGTTTGTCCCAAATACTAATTATGGGTTTTGTATGTAGAATAGCATAACCTATCACTATAACACCAGCAATCCATGCGGTTCTTGCCTTTGTTAAAGGCAAAGTAATCAGGATTAGAAGCACAGAAACAATGGCCAGATATTTTTTAGGACCTTTTTCGGAATAGAATGCATAAATAAGGCTGAATGGGAGAATTGCTACCAGAACATTTGAATAAGGACCTGGATTACCATAAGCTCCTCCCAGCCTAAATTCAGGAATGTGATTAGTAAAAATACCTGCATATTGAGCAAGTCCGTATAGGGGTTGAATAACCCCGATTAACAGAATTAATAGTATAACAGTATGATAAACTTTATTCTCTTCTTTATCACCTTGGTCCCGCTTAAGAAAAGTTTTTGCCAATAAATAGAAAATAAACAAAACGTACAAGCTTAGCAGTTTTACTTCCAAAAAGGGATTGAGGCCTTGCGCTATGTAACTTATTGTTGATATCAGGACAAAGGCCAATAAGGATATATCAATGGCCTTAACAGCATAGCTGAGTTTATACTTTGCACGGTAAATACGTATAAGGAAAAACAATATGGCAATACATCCCGTAATGGTCAGGAAAAAGTATTTGGGCATGATAAAGGGATCGGTAAATGCCTTGGAATGAAACAGAGATGTGACCAGGATGAGTGAGATGATGATGCCGGGTAAACTGAACTTTGTTTTCATAAATCGGTTAAAAAGATGCTTAATTAATAAGACTGACTAAATTGGGTTTTTAGAGGTTCCGTATATTTTATTTATTGGAATAAGTTAAACAAATAAAATCACGGAATGACAATTTAGTTGGAACCTTGCATTTTAAATGAGTTACCACCATACCTGCTTCCCGTTTTCGTATGTGAAAATACGTTCTTCTGAACCACCACTCAGGTTCCTCAACCAAAACAATGCATTGGATGGTGCATTATAATAAAGCACTGTATCGGTTGCAACCTGCTTGCCTAAGGATCTAAAATTATCGCCATACCAAACATACAGTTCGTATTCGTCACCTGGCTGTATGTTGTTCATATCGTTTCGGGACTGGAAGCGTATGGTAGCAACTCTTTGCTGATTGCCTTCACCTAAATCAATACCAATGTATTTACCTTTTTCTTCCCTATCGTCGAGGTAATAGGTAAGCGGATTACCATCAAATACATTGGAGGGCGGATAAACCACTACTTTTTGTCCGGGCAAGGTAACAGGCTCACCAACTAAAAGTTCCTGTTTTGCATTATAAAACTGTACTTCAGCAATGGTGGCTCCATCGTACTCGCCAGTAATGTTGGCGGTATCGACATCAAACAAAAATCTTAGATAGCGGAATTTGCCTGGATTGTAGATTTTTATTGTTTCCAGGTGCTGACTTGGTATTCTTTTAATGGTATGCAGTGTAACAGCATCGCTAAAATCAGCCTTATTAGCCCCTTGAAATTTGCCATTAAGCAAACATCGTTGCCAGTTTTCCTTTCGCTGTACCATATTGTACTTACGGGTAAGTTTTACCTGCCTCACATTGCTGCCTTCGGGATTAAACTGAATAATTTCTCCATCCTTGTTCAATAAAAAGGGTGTGGTAGCAGCAAACAGGTTTTCATCTTTAAAATACATAGGAAGGTATACAACATTACGGCCCATTTTTGTAAAAACCACAGTAGAGTCTGAGGCTATTCTGCCAAAATGAACCGGATACCAACCGGCATTATTAAATACACCGATGTAGGCATATTTTACTCCCTCTGGTAAATTAGTAAGCCTAATTGCAATATCATCTACTTCAATATACTCCTCTGTTACATCAATATATTTGGTATCCTT
>DNTK01000177.1 GCA_003508755.1 Bacteroidales bacterium
TCCATGTCAACCGATCCGGATTCATACAAAGGTTTTGGGCCCTACACTCCCGGATTCGAAGTAGTGCCTTACAACGATATTAACGCTTTAAAGAAAGCCTTTGAAGATCCAAACGTAGCCGGATTCCTTGTTGAGCCTATCCAGGGCGAAGCAGGTGTTTATGTTCCGGAGGACGGTTATCTGAAAGCTGCGGCTGAATTATGCAAGGAGAAAAACATTCTATTTATTGCAGATGAAGTACAAACCGGCCTGGCCCGGACAGGAAAAATGCTTGCCTGCGACCACGAAGGTGTACGTCCTGATATTTTAATTCTTGGTAAAGCGCTGTCAGGAGGCATGTATCCGGTATCGGCAGTACTGGCCGACGATGATATCATGCTTTGCATAAAACCGGGTGAACACGGTTCTACCTATGGTGGAAATCCTGTTGCCGCTAAGGTAGCTACTGCAGCACTTGAAGTGTTAAAAGAAGAAAAGCTGGCCGATAACTCAAATCGACTCGGAAAAATTTTCAGAGCCGAGATGCAAAAACTGGTTGATGAGTTTGATATGGTGGAACTTGTGCGTGGAAAAGGACTTCTGAATGCCGTAGTTATTAAACCAACCAATGGCATAAAAGCCTGGGATGTGTGTGTTAAAATGAAAGAAAATGGGCTGATTGCCAAGCCAACACATGAACACATCATCCGTTTTGCTCCACCTTTGGTTATCAACGAAGAACAATTAATGGAGGCTGTTGGAATCATCAGGAAAACAATTGCTTCATTGAACTAATCGATAAACGATCTTACAGGTTTTTAAAACTTATCAGAACTGAAAGAGACTGCCCTGTGGCAGTCTCTTTTGTTACTATCCCTGATCCTAAATTTTGAAAGTTTCATCAATAAAAACAGGCTTTTTAATAAATTCCATGCTTATTTGGCTGTTTATATAATTGTTTTTCCTATTTTTAATTAACCAGTAAAAGGTTCGATGAGTTATAAGGTATTAATAGTTGACGACAATATTAATAACAGCCGCCTTATTGAAGGTATTCTAAGTGCTGATGAGCGGGGATTTGAATGTTCTTTTGCCGAAAACGGAGCCGAAGCATATGATATGGCCCGCATCGTAAACCCTGATATTATATTAATGGATTTATACATGCCAGAAGTAGATGGCATGCAGTCCCTGCGACTTATTCAACAAAACCCCGATTTAAAAGAAACTCCTGTAATATTTATTACGGCATACAAAACCACAGAGAATTTCAAGCAGGCATTTGATGAAGGTGCTTTTGATTTTATCTCGAAACCCATCGATATAAATGAGCTTAAATCGCGCATTAACCGGGCACTGGGTGTCGGTGAAACTTTGCGCCGCATTAAACTTAAGATCAGCAAATACAAACAACAGCGAAAAGAATTAGAGAAAAAAGCAGTGTTGGCGCAAAATGTGCAGAACTCTTTTATTGTGACCAACTATAAAGGAAACATAGAATGGGCCAACGAAGGATTTACCAAGTTGCACGGATTACATATCGAAGAGCAACTCGAAAACTACGGTAAAAGTATTCTCGATGTTTACCACGATAATGAAGTAAACAGAATGATAAATCAGTGCCTGGAGGACCATGAGCCTGTTACCTTTACAAAGAATATCGAGCATGAGGATGGCACAGAGGTGTGGATCCAGGCTTTTGTATCTCCCCAGCTTACAAGGGGTGGCAATATTGAAAAGCTCATCATTGTTGAATCGGATATAACCGAACTTAAAACCAAAGAGAAAGAACTGTATGAGCACAATCTAAAGATGCTCCAGATAACTGAAAACCTTGAGGCTGCCAATTCGCAACTCGAACAGCAAAAAGAAGAAATTAACGAACAAAAACAGCTAATCGAATCGGAACAGGAAAAATCTGAACGGTTGCTTTTAAATATCTTACCATTTGAAGTTGCAAGGCAATTAAAATCAAAAGGAAAAGCCGGTACTAGGTTTTACAAGCATGTTTCTGTGCTTTTTACCGATTTTAGATCCTTCTCGAAAATCAGCAAAGAGCTGGAGCCAAAGGCATTGGTAAGTTTACTCGACAACTACTTTATACGCTTTGATGAGATTATTGGAACACATTATCTCGAAAAAATAAAAACCATTGGCGATGCCTATATGTGCGCAGGAGGATTGCCCTTAAGAAATAACTCAAACCCTGTTGATGCGGTGTTAGCCGGATTGGAAATTCAGCATTATATGGGAATGATCAATGAAGAAAACCAGAAAAACGCTGAACCAATATGGGAACTCCGAATTGGAGTACATACGGGTCCTGTAGTTGCCGGTGTAGTAGGTAAAAAGAAATTTGCCTATGATATATGGGGCGACACAGTGAATATTGCTGCCCGCATGCAGGAGCAAGGCGAAATTAAAAAAGTTAATGTATCCGGCGAAACCTACGAATGCATCAAAGATTACTTCGACTGCGAATACCGTGGTAAAATTGAGGCGAAAAACGTAGGTAAAATCGACATGTACTATGTAAACAGGCTTAAGCCCGAATTCTCCGAGGACGAGCTGGGTTTAATGCCAAATGAAGAGTTTAAAACACTTGTAAATAAGTTGTAAAAGGGTTTAAGCAGCAAGGTAAAAAGAGCTGCTAAATTAGTGTTTGTTTCTTGTTGCACCTTACTTAGTTATGCTTACTTATGCCTTTCGATCAATATCTGCTCCACATCCTCAATGCGGTAACCCTTTTCAGTTAATAGCACAATCAAGTGATACATTAAATCGGCTGCTTCGTTTAAAAACAAATGGTCGTTTGTATCCTTCGATTCAATCACCAGTTCCACGGCCTCCTCTCCAACTTTCTGAGCTATCTTATTTATCCCTTTCTGAAAAAGTTTGGTTGTATAAGAACCTTCAGGCATTTCCTTTTTTCGGTCATCGATTAAGTCTTGTAATTCGGTTAAAAAGTTAAGTGACATATGATTAAAATGTATAATGAATAATTAAAATGAATCTATAGCCTAACAGCTATTTCTCTCTTATGCAGGTATTCTTTTAATTGAGGTACGGTAATTTCATTAAAATGAAAAATACTTGCAGCCAGGCCTGCATCCGCCTTCCCTTTTGTAAACACATCGGCATAATGTTCCATGTTACCGGCACCTCCTGAAGCAATTATTGGAATCGACAGGTTAACTGAAAGTTGTGCAAGTGCTTCATTTGCAAAACCCTTTTTTGTTCCATCGTGGTTCATGGAGGTGAAAAGAATTTCGCCGGCACCCCGCTCCTGCCCTTCCCGGGCCCAGATGTAAAGCTCCTTATCTGTGGCTATTCTTCCTCCATTTACGTAAGCTGTCCAGTTTCCATTTTGCTCTTTGGCATCGATGGCTAAGACCACAAATTGGCTACCGAAGTTTTTGGCCATTTGGTCAATCAAATCCGGATTTCGAATAGCAGCAGAATTGATCGAGACTTTATCTGCACCAGCACTTAAGAGCTTATCAATATCCCTTATGTCGCTAATGCCGCCACCAACCGTGAAAGGAATATTAATTTTATGAGCAACTTTCTTTACCAGATCTACGAAAGTTTTTCTTCCCTCGTGAGTAGCTGTAATATCGAGAAACACCAACTCATCGGCACCCTGGCGTGCATATTCAGCGCCAAGCTCAACAGCATCTCCTACTTCGCGGATATTCACAAAATTCACGCCTTTAACAGTCATTCCATCACGTACATCCAGACAAGGTATAATTCGTTTTGCAAGCATTGGTTTATTTATAAAAAGTTTGTATTTGCTTGAGTGTTATTTTTCCTTCGTAGATAGCCTTTCCCGTAATAACAGCAGGAATACCTTTTTCTTCTAATTGAATAATATCGTCCATACTGCTTACTCCTCCACTTGCTATTACATAAAGATTCTCAAAATTCTGGCGAAGGTCTTGATATAACTCAAACGACGGCCCCTCCAGCATTCCGTCTTTTGAAATATCTGTTGAAATGACTTTAGTTATTCCCTTTTTTACATAACCTTCAACAAATTCAAGAATATTAATACCGGAATCTTCCTCCCAACCAGATATAGCAATGTTATTATTCTTCACATCGGCCCCGAGGATAATTTTATCGGCTCCAAATTTTGAAATCCATCCTGTAAAAGTATTCTGGTCTTTTACTGCTATTGAACCACCAGTTATCATTTGCGCACCGCATTCAAAAGCAATTCGCAGATCATCATCACTTTTTAGTCCGCCTCCAAAATCAATCACCAGGCTGGTTTTTTTTGCAATGTTTTCCAGCACTTTCCAGTTGACAATGTGTTTTGCTTTAGCCCCGTCTAAATCGACAAGGTGTAAGCGCGTGATACCAATATCGGCAAACGATTTTGCCACCTCTAACGGATCTTCATTATATATGGTTTTCTGCATATAATCGCCCTGTGTAAGGCGAACACATTTACCTTCGATGATATCTATTGCTGGTATTATTTCGATCATATTTAGAACAGTTTGCTAGAATCTAGTCCTAAGATTGCTAGATAAGATTTAACTATTTGAGATTGTTTTGAGAACTAAGAGTCATTTTTACTAATTCTGTTGTTTCTGACAAGAATGGATCTGCTTGTACCTGGTTGATAAAGTCTAATTCCAGGCCAACATAAATACAGCTGTCAACCTCAAAAAAAGAACCAATTGCCATATCAAGAAAATGTGAAAAATCCTTTTTGGTTCTTCTAACGGCCCCTTCAGAAATACTCAGAGAAATTGAAACTACTGCACGTTTGATTTGTTGAATAAGGCCAAAACGCTCTTCATCAGGTAAAAGTGATGCTAAAATATACACAGGCTTTAATCTGTCTCTTATACACATCTGACGCTGACGACGATCTACTCTGT
>DNTK01000456.1 GCA_003508755.1 Bacteroidales bacterium
CATTGAACGTGGTCTTACCTATAGGGTACCACTAAAAGCAAAATTAAAGTTATATTGTACCGATCCGGAACATGAGGATTTTGATACGGTCATTCAGGATGTATATCTTGGAACGATTCCGTACATGACCGAACGTGGTTTGTTCGTCATCAATGGTGCCGAACGCGTTGTTGTTTCACAGCTCCACCGCTCACCTGGTGTGTTCTTCGGACAAAGCCTTCATGCGAATGGTACAAAACTCTATTCAGCAAGAATTATCCCGTTCAGGGGATCTTGGATCGAGTTTGCAACCGACATCAATAATGTGATGTATGCATACATCGACCGAAAGAAAAAATTACCCGTAACCACACTTTTACGGTCAATTGGTTACGAGAGCGATAAGGATATCTTAGAGATTTTCGATCTTGCTGACGAAATAAAAGTTTCAAAAACTGCTCTCAAGAAATTGGTGGGCCGTCGTTTGGCAGCCCGTGTACTTAAGTCATGGGTTGAAGACTTTGTAGATGAAGATACCGGAGAGGTTGTATCTATAGAGCGTAACGAAGTGATTATCGACCGTGAAACTGTGCTCGAAAAAGAGCACATCGATGAAATAATTGATTCGGGTGCAAAAACAATACTTTTACACAAAGAGAATCTGAACACCAGCGATCACGAAATAATTTATAACACACTTCAGAAGGATCCATGTAACTCCGAAAAAGAAGCCGTATTGCATATTTATCGTCAATTGCGCAACTCGGAGCCACCTGATGAAGCCACTGCACGCGACGTAATCGATAAACTGTTCTTCTCCGATAAGCGCTATGATTTGGGCGAAGTTGGTCGTTACCGAATCAACAAAAAACTAGGTCTTGATACAGCAATGGATGTCAAGGTGCTTACCAAAGAAGATATCATCGAAATCATCAAGTACCTCATCGAACTGATAAACTCAAAAACCGATGTTGATGATATTGACCACTTAAGTAACCGCCGTGTTCGTACAGTAGGTGAACAATTATATAACCAGTTTGGTGTTGGTTTAGCCCGTATGGCAAGGACCATTCGTGAGCGAATGAATGTGCGGGACAACGAGGTATTTACCCCCATTGACCTGATTAATTCGAAGACACTGTCCTCGGTAATTAATTCTTTCTTTGGAACCAATCAGCTATCTCAGTTTATGGATCAAACCAATCCTCTGTCTGAGATGACACACAAACGTCGGCTTTCGGCATTAGGTCCTGGTGGTCTTTCCCGCGAACGTGCTGGTTTTGAGGTGCGTGACGTACACTATACACACTATGGCCGTCTTTGTCCGATTGAAACTCCTGAAGGACCCAATATCGGACTTATTTCTTCATTGTGTGTTTTTGCGAAGATTAACGACCTTGGATTTATCGAAACTCCCTATCGTAAAGTGAAAGAGGGAGTAGT
Source organism: Bacteroidales bacterium (assembly GCA_003508755.1). Classification (GTDB taxonomy): domain Bacteria; phylum Bacteroidota; class Bacteroidia; order Bacteroidales; family UBA10428; genus UBA10428. The sequence goes on from DNTK01000456.1 coordinate 1,423, forward strand.
GGATCTGTCGAACGAAGGAGTGAAATACCTGAGTGCTGAAGAGGAAGAGGAAACGATAATTGCACAAGCCAACGCACCGCTTGATGACAAAGGTAATTTTGTTCGTTCGCGCGTTAAAACGCGATTAGAAGCCGATTATCCGGTAGTAGGACCCGAAGAAGTACATTTAATGGACGTTGCTCCAAACCAGATTGCTTCGATTGCTGCTTCACTTATTCCTTTCCTTGAGCATGATGATGCGAACCGGGCATTAATGGGATCGAACATGATGCGGCAAGCCGTTCCGCTCGTGCGACCACAAGCACCAATTGTAGGTACCGGTATCGAGCAAAAAGTTGTTCAGCACTCACGACTGCTTGTTGTTGCAGAAGGTGAGGGAGAAATCGAATATGTTGATTCAAACGAAATCGTAGTTCATTACGAGCTTACTGACGACGAGAAGTTTGTAAGTTTTGAGGGAGAATCGAAACGATATAGATTACCAAAATACCGAAAAACTAACCAAGGTACATGTATTAACCTGCGTCCTATTTGCAAAAAGGGCGATAAAGTTAAAAAAGGGCAAATATTAACTGAAGGCTATGCTACCGAAGATGGCGAATTAGCGCTTGGTAGAAACCTGATGGTGGCCTTTATGCCTTGGAAAGGGTATAACTTTGAAGATGCGATTGTAATCTCTGAAAAAGTTGTTCGTGAAGATGTGTTTACCTCTATTCACATCGATGAGCATATGCTCGAAGTTCGCGATACAAAACGTGGATTGGAAGAATTAACCTCTGATATTCCAAACGTTAGCGAAGAGGCTACGAAGAACCTTGATGAAAACGGTCTTATTCGAATTGGTGCTAATATTACACCGGGAGATATTCTTATTGGAAAGATTACTCCTAAAGGGGAATCAGATCCTTCTCCTGAAGAAAAGCTTCTGCGTGCAATCTTTGGTGATAAGGCTGGTGATGTAAAAGATGCTTCATTAAAAGCTTCTCCATCACTTTTTGGCACTGTAATCGATAAAAAACTATTCTCTCGTTCTGTTAAGGATCGAAAACTAAAAGCTGCCACAAAGCCAATCCTTGACAAAATCGAAGAAGAATTTGAGAAGAATACCGCTGAATTAAAAGCCAAATTAGTAGACAAACTGTTTACTTTAACCAATGGCAAAACTTCTCAGGGAGTTAAGGATTACCTGAATATGGATGTAATTCCAAAAGGGGCCAAATTCTCACTTCGTGTTCTTCAGGATCTCGACTATATGAATGTGAACCCACTTCGATGGACTACCGATAAGTCGAAGAACGAGATGATTAAGCAATTGATCAACAACTTCATTCTGAAATACAAAGAAGTAGACGCCATCTACAAGCGTAAAAAATACAATGTGACGATTGGTGATGAACTGCCAGCAGGTATTGTTCAGCTTGCTAAAGTTTATATTGCACAAAAGCGTAAGCTTAAAGTAGGCGATAAAATGGCAGGTCGTCACGGTAATAAAGGTATTGTTGCAAAAATTGTTCGTCAGGAAGACATGCCATTCCTTGAGGATGGTACTCCTGTAGACATTGTACTTAACCCACTTGGTGTACCATCTCGTATGAACCTTGGACAGATTTATGAAACTGTACTGGGCTGGGCTGGCAAAGAGCTGGGTATGAAGTTTGCAACACCAATTTTTGATGGTGCAACTATCGATCAAATAACCGAATATACCGATAAAGCAGGTGTACCACAGTATGGTAGAACCTATCTTTACGATGGTGGTACCGGTGAGCGTTTTGACCAACCAGCAACTGTAGGGATTATCTACATGCTTAAGCTGGGTCATATGGTTGATGATAAAATGCATGCCCGTTCAATCGGACCATACTCACTTATTACGCAGCAACCATTGGGAGGTAAAGCTCAATTTGGTGGTCAGCGTTTTGGTGAGATGGAAGTTTGGGCACTTGAAGCATTTGGTGCCGCTCACATCTTGCAGGAAATCCTGACAGTTAAATCAGATGATGTAATGGGACGTGCCAAGACCTATGAATCAATTGTTAAGGGTGAACCAATGCCGGAACCCGGTATTCCGGAATCACTTAATGTATTGCTTCATGAACTAAGGGGGCTTGGATTAAGCGTTAACCTGGTTTAACAGTACTTATTTATTTTTTCTTTTAACGATAGAAATTTATTCGGAATATGTCATTCAGAAAAGACACAAAGAAACAAAGCAGTTTTTCAAAAATTGCTATTGGTCTTGCTTCACCGGAAGAAATTCTTGAGAATTCCAGTGGTGAGGTTTTAAAACCTGAAACGATTAACTACCGTACTTACAAACCTGAGCGCGATGGCTTGTTTTGTGAGCGGATATTCGGTCCTGTAAAGGATTATGAATGTCACTGCGGTAAATATAAGCGTATCAGATATAAAGGTATAGTGTGCGACCGTTGTGGTGTGGAGGTAACAGAAAAGAAGGTTCGTCGCGAACGCATGGGCCATATCTCATTGGTTGTGCCCGTAGCCCATATTTGGTATTTCAAATCTTTACCCAATAAAATTGGATATTTATTAGGACTTCCATCAAAAAAGCTCGACTCCATTATTTATTACGAGCGTTACGTAGTTATTAACCCAGGGGTTAAGGCTGCCGATGGTGTTAAATATTTAGATTTTCTAACTGAAGAAGAATACCTTGATATTCTTGATACACTTCCAAAAGAAAATCAGTTTCTTGACGATAATGATCCTGATAAGTTCATTGCTGACATGGGTGCCGAAGCACTTTATGGGCTTTTAAGCCGCCTTGAATTAGATGAGCTGTCGTTTCAATTGCGTCATAAAGCAAGTACCGAAACTTCACAACAACGTAAAAATGAAGCGCTTAAGCGATTACAGGTTGTAGAGGCTTTCCGTGCATCCAAGGGAGTTAATCGTCCGGAATGGATGATTGTAAAGACAGTTCCGGTTATTCCACCGGAGTTACGTCCACTTGTTCCCCTCGATGGTGGCCGATTTGCTACCTCTGATCTGAATGACCTTTACCGCCGGGTAATTATCAGAAATAATCGTTTGAAGCGACTTATCGAAATTAAAGCTCCTGAAGTTATTCTGCGTAACGAGAAAAGAATGTTACAGGAAGCTGTTGATTCACTTTTCGATAATTCCCGTAAATCGAACGCTGTGAAGACCGATGCAAATCGCCCGCTCAAGTCACTCTCTGACTCATTAAAAGGTAAGCAGGGACGATTCCGTCAGAACCTTCTTGGTAAAAGGGTTGACTACTCTGCACGTTCTGTAATTGTTGTAGGTCCAGAATTGAAGCTTCACGAATGTGGACTTCCAAAAGACATGGCTGCAGAACTTTACAAACCATTTGTAATTCGTAAATTAATCGAACGTGGTATTGTAAAAACTGTAAAATCTGCCAAGAAAATCGTGGACCGCAAGGACCCGGTAGTGTGGGATATTCTTGAAAATGTATTAAAAGGGCATCCGGTATTACTTAACCGTGCTCCAACGCTTCACCGTTTAGGTATTCAGGCCTTTCAGCCTAAACTTATCGAGGGTAAGGCTATTCAACTCCACCCATTGGTATGTACCGCTTTTAATGCTGACTTCGATGGTGACCAGATGGCCGTTCACCTTCCATTAGGACATGCTGCAATTCTTGAGGCTCAATTGCTGATGCTTGCAGCACACAATATTCTTAATCCTGCGAACGGAGCTCCTATTAGTGTTCCTTCACAGGATATGGTTCTTGGACTTTATTATATCACAAAGGCACGAAAGAGTACAAAAGATATTACTGTTCGCGGTGAAGGAATGACTTTTTATTCACCCGAGGAAGTGCAGATTGCATACAATGAAAAGCGTGTAGATTTGCATGCTGTAATTAAGGTACGTACGAAAGATGTTGAGGGTGGTAAGCAAGTAACAAAAATAATTGAAACCACTGTAGGCAGGGTTATTTTCAACGAGACTGTGCCTGAAGAAGTAGGCTACATAAACGAGCTGCTTACCAAGAAATCTCTTCGAGATATCATTGGACGCGTTCTTAAAATTACAGGTGTTGCAAAAACAGCACAATTTCTGGATGATATAAAAGATCTCGGATATTACATGGCCTTTAGAGGTGGTTTGTCGTTTAACCTGAATGATGTGATTATTCCTGCCGAGAAAGAAGAACTTGTGGCAGATGGTTACAACCAGGTTGATGAGGTACTGAACAACTATAACATGGGTTTCATTACCAATAACGAACGATACAATCAGATTATTGATATCTGGACACATACCAATGCACGTCTAACACAAACATTAATGAACCAGCTTATTAATGATAAGCAAGGTTTTAATGCTGTGTACATGATGCTTGACTCAGGTGCGAGGGGTTCAAAAGAACAGATTCGTCAGCTGTCCGGTATGAGGGGGCTAATGGCCAAGCCACAAAAGTCAGGTTCTACAGGTTCAGAGATTATAGAAAACCCGATTCTTTCTAACTTTAAAGAAGGACTTTCGGTATTGGAGTACTTTATTTCTACTCACGGCGCCCGTAAAGGTCTTGCTGATACCGCTCTTAAAACTGCTGATGCGGGTTATCTTACCCGTCGTCTTGTTGATGTCTCGCAGGATGTTATTGTTTCTGAAGAAGACTGTGGAACACTTCGAGGTTTGGTAGCAACTGCGATTAAAAACAACGAAGAAGTTGTTGAAACACTTTACGAACGCATTTTGGGTCGTACTGCTGTGCATGATATATACCATCCACTTTCGGGTGAATTAATTGTGCATTCAGGTGTGGAAATTACAGAAGAGATTGCCGCGTTAATTGAAGATTCACCTATCGAACAAGTAGAGATTCGTTCGGTACTTACTTGTGAATCGAAGAAAGGAGTATGTGCAAAATGTTACGGACGTAACCTTGCAACCAGTCGAATGGTTCAACGCGGGGAGTCTTGCGGTGTTATTGCAGCTCAGTCGATTGGTGAACCGGGTACACAGCTTACACTTCGTACCTTCCATGTCGGGGGTACTGCCTCTAACATTGCAGCAGAATCAAGTGTAATTACCAAGTACGATGGTATTACGGAATTTGAAGAACTTCGTACCGTTGAAACTAAAGATGAAAATGGTAAAAAGATCGATGTTGTAATTGGTCGACTTGCCGAACTTCGTATAATCGATAAAAATACGGGCATTGCCCTTACCACTCATACAATTCCTTACGGAGCCAGGCTTTATGTAAAAGATAAAGCTGAAGTTAAAAAGGGTGAATTAGTATGTGACTGGGATCCTTATAATGCAGTAATTATTTCAGAGCTTTCAGGTAGCATTGCTTTCGATAATGTAATTGATGGGGTAACGTATAAAGAAGAGAGCGACGAGCAAACCGGATACAAGGAAAAAGTAATTATTGAGACCAGGGATAAAACTAAAAACCCAGTTATCAAAATTCTAAATACTGATGGTGAGGTGCTTAAGACATACAACCTGCCAGTGGGGGCTCACATTTCAGTTAGTGAAGGCGATAATGTGAAGACCGGACATATTCTGGTTAAGATACCTAGAGCGGTTGGTAAGTCAGGTGATATCACCGGTGGTCTTCCACGTGTGACTGAACTCTTTGAAGCGCGTAATCCATCTAACCCAGCTGTTGTTTCTGAGATTGATGGTGAGGTTTCATTCGGTAAAATAAAGCGTGGTAACCGCGAAATTATCATTACCTCAAAGACTGGTCAGGTTAAGAAATATCTTGTACCACTTTCGAAGCAGATACTTGTACAAGAAAATGACTATGTTCGTGCAGGTATTCCACTATCTGATGGTGCTATTACTCCTGTTGATATTCTTAATATTAAAGGACCAACCAAGGTACAGGAATACATTGTTAACGAAGTACAGGAAGTATACCGCATGCAGGGTGTGAAAATCAACGATAAGCACTTTGAGATTATTGTTCGTCAGATGATGCGTAAGGTAGAAATTAAAGATCCGGGCGATACTAAATTCCTCGAAAAGCAGATTGTAGATAAATGGGCCTTTATGGATGAGAACGACTGGATTTATGGTAAGAAAGTAATCATTGATGAAGGTGATTCTCAGAACTTACGACCAGGACAGATCATTACCGCCCGCAAACTACGCGATGAAAACTCTGTTTTAAAGCGCAAGGATATGAAACTGGTTGAAGCACGGGATGCTATTCCGGCTACTTCATCTCAGATTTTGCAGGGTATCACCAAGGCGGCACTGCAGACGAAAAGCTTTATGTCGGCAGCATCGTTCCAGGAAACAACAAAAGTGCTTAACGAGGCCGCTATAAATGGAAAGGTAGACTTACTAGAAGGTTTGAAAGAAAACGTAATTGTTGGTCACCTGATACCTGCAGGTACCGGAATTCGTAAGTATCATAAGGCTTCTGTGGCACCAGTTGAAGAGTATGAAAAGCTGGATTTACCAGAAGAAGAATAAGTATTCTTAAATTTAATATTAGGCAGTATGGACGAACAAAAAAACAAAGGAAAGATTAACATTGAATTAAAGGAGGAAGTTGCGCAGGGAACCTATTCGAACCTGGCAATAATTACCCACTCAACCTCTGAGTTTGTTCTTGACTTTGTTAGAGTTATGCCCGGAATACCAAAGGCGGAAGTAAAATCAAGGGTTATACTTACTCCCGAACATGCCAAGCGCTTAATGTTGGCACTTCAGGATAACATAGCCAAATATGAAGCTGTGCATGGCAAGATAAAAGACCTCGAGGGTGGAGGTGGAGCCATGCCAATGACTTTTGGCGGACCTACTGCACAAGCATAAAACAAAAAACGGGAGACTTTCTAAGTGCTCCCGTTTTTTATTGATGCATAAGAGAAAAAGCATTTAATGAGGCAAATATTATCTTTTTATTTTTCAGTAGCTCTGCACTTTTCACTTATATAAAATCTTTCTATATAAGCCAACCATATTCAGAAAAAGTTAAATTCTCTTATATTTGCCTCTTCGAAAATTTAAACAACATAAATTTATAATTATGAAGGGTTTAAAAATTATTGTATTAGCCAAGCAGGTACCCGATACCCGAAACGTTGGGAAAGATGCCATGAAGGCAGATGGAACCGTGAACAGGGCTGCCCTGCCAGCTATTTTTAATCCTGAAGACTTGAATGCACTCGAGCAGGCTCTTCAACTCAAAGATAAGTTCCCCGGATCAAGTGTTTCCCTCCTTACGATGGGCCCGGGCAGAGCTGCTGAGATTATCCGTGAAGGATTATATCGTGGAGCCGATAACGGTTACCTTTTAACCGACCGAGCTTTTGCAGGTGCCGATACACTTGCAACTTCTTATGCACTATCGTGTGCCATTAAAAAAATTAAGGATTACGATGTAATAATTGCTGGTCGCCAGGCAATTGACGGTGATACTGCACAGGTAGGACCACAGGTAGCTGAGAAACTTGGTTTGCCCCAGGTTACTTATGCAGAGGATGTTCTTGAAACAAAGAAAAAATCGATTGTTATTAAGCGCCGATTGGAAAATGGTGTCGAAACAGTAGAGTGCCCGCTGCCTTGCGTTATTACAGTAAATGCTTCTGCTGCAGAATGCCGACCAAGAAATGCGAAAGCACTTATGAAATTTAAGCATGCCAGAACAGCTACAGAAAGGCAAGACGCTTCTGAGGATTATATCGATATGACCAGCGAAAGGCCATACCTTGATTTACCCGAATTAAGTGTAAATGATATTGAAGTAGATGTAGCTCAACTTGGACTTAGCGGCTCTCCAACGAAAGTTAAAAAGATTGAGAATGTTGTATTCCAGGCAAAAGAGTCGAAGGTGTTAACACCTTCAGATAATGATATGGATGAGCTTATGAAAGAACTCATATCCAATCATACTCTTGGATAGGCTAAGGTCAGAATTAACCAATTGTTGAATCTAAAACCATTTATTGTGAATAATATTTTTGTCATCTGCGAAATAGAAAACGGTCAGGTTGCCGATGTTAGCCTAGAGCTAATGACCAAGGGCCGTTCACTGGCCGATGAGCTTAAGTGTAAGCTTGAAGCGCTTGTAATAGGTCACAACCTTAAGGACATCGAGAAGGATATTTATCCTTTTGGTGCAGATAAAGTATGGGTTGCTGATGATCCTCGTCTGGAGGTTTACACCACATTGCCTTATAACTCAATTGCTGTTAAACTCTTTCAAGAGGAAAAGCCACAGATAGCATTGCTGGGTGCCACCACCTTTGGTCGCGACCTTGGACCACGTGTTTCCTCACAACTTATTAGTGGTCTTACTGCCGATTGTACATCGCTTGAAATTGGTGATCATGAAGACAAGCGGGCAGGTAAAAAATACGAAAATCTACTTTATCAGATACGACCAGCCTTTGGAGGTAATATTGTTGCTACTATCATAAACCCCGATAACAGGCCACAAATGGCTACTGTACGCGAGGGAGTAATGAAAAAAGAAGTATACAATCCGAACCATAAAGGCGAGCTTGTTAAAATTGATGTCGATAAATATGTAAGCAAAGAAGATTTTGTTGTTAAAGTAATTGAACGACATATCGAAAGCTCCAAGGTAAATATTAAAAATTCATCCATCATTGTAGCAGGTGGATATGGAGTGGGATCAAAAGAAAACTTTAATTTACTCTCTGAATTAGCACATCTAATTAGTGGTGAAGTGGGGGCCTCCAGGGCGGCTGTCGATGCAGGTTTTGCAGACCATGATCGTCAAATTGGTCAGACAGGTGTTACCGTACGACCAAAACTTTATATCGCTTGTGGGATCTCTGGTCAGGTGCAGCACATTGCCGGTATGCAGGAATCATCGATGATTATATCCATAAACAACGACCCTGAAGCTCCTATAAATAAAATAGCTGATTATGTGATTACTGGTGATATTGAGGAAATTGTTCCCAAAATGATCAAGTATTACAAAAAGAACAGCAAGTAAATTAATCAGCTAATTTTTAAAACTAAAAAAAGACAAAAATGGATAATTTCTATATTGACAATCCCGATTTGAAATTCCATCTTAACCATCCTTTGATGAAAAAGATTGTGGCTCTTAAAGAGCGCGACTTTGCTGACAAAGAAAAATTCGATTATGCCCCTTTGGATTTCGAAGATGCAATGGATAGTTACGATAAAGTACTTGAAATAGTTGGTGATATTTGCGCCAATGTTGTTGCTCCAAATGCCGAAAGTGTGGATGCTGAAGGACCGCAGCTTGTAAATGGTGAGGTTATTTATGCAAAAGGTACCCAAGAAAATCTTGATGCACTGGTTAAAGCCGGGCTAATGGGTATTACCTTACCCAGAGAGTATAACGGACTTAACTTTTCAGTTGTTCCATATACCATGGCAGCAGACATGGTGTCTCGTGCCGATGCCAGCTTTGTGAATGTGTGGGGGCTTCAGGATTGTGCCGAAACCATTCATGAATTTGCTGATGCAGATCAGAAGAATGAATATCTGACACGGGTCTCGGGTGGAGAAACAATGGCCATGGACCTTACAGAACCTGATGCCGGGTCTGATTTACAGGCCGTTCAGTTAAAAGCTACCTTTAACGAGTCTGATGGTAAATGGTACCTGAATGGTGTTAAGCGCTTCATTACCAATGGCGATGGCCATATTTCGCTGGTACTTGCACGTTCGGAAGAAGGCACCCATGATGGTCGCGGTCTGTCGATGTTTATTTATGATAGAAACAGCGGAGGAGTTTCGGTTCGCCGCATTGAGCATAAGCTTGGTATCATTGGCTCTCCAACATGTGAGCTGGTATTTAAAAATGCCCCTGCCGAATTAGTGGGTCAGCGTAAGCTGGGACTTATTAAGTATGTAATGTCTCTTATGAACGGGGCTCGTCTGGGTATAGCTGCCCAATCAGTTGGAGTGGCTGAAGCAGCCTATCGCGAAGGATTAGAATACGCCAGAGAGCGTGAACAGTTTGGAAAGTCAATTATTAAGTTTCCGGCTGTATACGAAATGCTTTCAAAATCGAAGGCTAAGCTTGATGCCATACGTTCCTTGTTATACGAAACAGCACGTTTTGTAGATGTTTATAAAGCATATGACCATATATCGAAAGATCGCACTCTTGAAAAAGAGGAACGACAAGAGATGAAGCATTATCAAAAGCTAGCCGATATTTATACTCCTCTTGTAAAAGGTATTTCCTCAGAGGTATGCAATACTATGGCATATGACTCCCTCCAGATACATGGGGGTTCCGGATTTATGAAAGATTACCCCATTGAACGTATCTATCGCGATGCCCGAATTACTTCCATTTATGAAGGTACAACGCAGCTGCAGGTGGTTGCTGCTATTCGTGGTGTTACTACCGGTGGATACATGAAGCAAATTCGTGAATACGAAATGGCCGATATTAAACCTGAATTGCATACATACAGACGTGTTCTCATTCAAATGACCGAAGAATATGAAGAAGCGGTTGAAAGAGTTACTTCCTTTAACGAGAATGAGTTTGTTGATTTTCATGCCCGCAGAATGGTTGAAATGGCCGGAAATATTATCATGGGATACCTTCTTGTTTTAGATACCAATCGAGATAGCAAGTACTGGAGATCACTTGAAGTATTCCTTAAAATTGCCAGAGCTGAAAACAAAGCCAATGCTGAGGTAATTCGCTATTCAAATGTAAACGACCTCGGACGATTTAAAGTAGAATAGTTTTCTATTTCTATTATACTCACGCATTAAAAATCCCGGCATTTGACCGGGATTTTTTGTTTTGTAATTGAAACTATTTTTTGCCCATCTGTTTAGTTATTAAACTCCCTTTTCAAAATAACACGATTAATTAACCATACTTATGATACATGAACTACAAAACTTTTATTTAGAGCAAAAGGAGCCCCTTAAAAGCTGCTATCTGGCATTGCAAGGCATAATAAAAGACTTCGATGAACATATTACGGAACATTGGAAGTATAAACTGCCTTTTTTTTATTTTAAAGGTAAGCCGTTTTGCTATTTGTGGTGCGATAAGAAAACCAATGAGCCCTATATTGGAGTAGTAAAGGGTGATAGGATTAATCACCCTCTACTGGAGCAAGGAAACCGCAAGAAGATGAAAATTATTCGTATTAATCCTTGTGCTGATATTCCTGTTGAGTCCATCAGCGAGATACTTCATTTAGCAGCTGAATTTTATTAAAAAGTGCTTTTACTTAAATAGCATCGAACGTGTGCCATGTTTTACACCGTCTACTATTAAGCTATAAAAGTATATTCCAGGTTTATAGTCTTTATCGGTCACTACAATGTTTGATTCTGTTCCTCTTTCAGTAATAATATGCTCAGAAGTTAATTTTCCCTGGGCATCATATATAACTATAGTTGCATTTTTCACCTCTGGAAGGATGAAGAAAGAAATTCTTGTTTCACCTTTAGCTGGATTAGGAGTATTTTGCAAGAGCATGTTCTTATCATAATTCACATTGCTTAAGTGAGTGCTTGCCTCTAGCGCATCCAAGCGCGCTTCAGCATCACTTAGCCTATCCAATGCATCATTAAGCTGATTAACAACATCGCCAAGAAGCGAAGTGGTCGAGGCCAGTTCATTTTCAGCATCGGTTAATCGTGCTTCAGTAGCCGATAGTAGACTTTGCGAATCACTAAGCTTGGCTTCAGCAGTGCCAAGTCGTATAGTTAGATCATCCACGAGAGGAGATAAATCAACCGAAACAGCTGTTCCGCCTTCAATACCTATGTTTAGTGTTTTACCACTTAGATGAGCATTGTTTAGGTTTTGGTTATCGGTATTAATACCTGGTGCATACCATTCATTACCGTTGTAGTATTTTACAATGCTATCGTTGCCATCGAGCCAGATATCGCCTAATTCAGGATTCTTAATCGTATTTAAAGCAGAAAGTTTTAATACACTATCGGTTTTAATATTACCCTGTACATGAAGTTTATAGTTGGGCGAAGTTGTATTTAAACCTACATTGCCTTCTGGATTAATAAAAATTGAATTTGTTGGAGCTCCGGGCTTTATTCTAAATGGTAATTTGCTGCCATTTGTTACATCTCTTATAAAAAAGTTAGATTCATTACCGGCCACATCCCAGGTTTGCGGGGTCCAACCACTTGCACCTGTTTGTTCGAGTCGAAGAGCTGGAGTATCACCATCACTTGTATGAAGCTCCGTTATCGGATTATCTGTTTTAAATCCAACATATCCATTATTTTTCACATAAATTGAATTGTCCGGAGCTTCTGCCATAATCATAAAAGGTATTTGAACATTGGTAGCATCCTGAATAGCAAAATAGTTTTTACCACCATTTTGAGAGTCATTGGCAATTAAAACCCAGTCATTATTTGGGTAGCCTGTTGAGATAGAACTATCGTCGAAATAAATTCGAAGATTGTTTTCTGTTAACAAAATCGTGTTAAATCCAAATGATGGATTTGCCGGACTGTCAAAACCAACGGCCAGACTGCCTTGTACAACTTGATCTTCCGGTACAACAATAGTTTTTAATTGTGGACCATCAATATCGGGTCCAACATCCATTAGCAGAGGAGAGGTGGTGGTGGGTTGAAGTGATTTTACAATAGGTTTTTCAGAAGAGCCTCTTCCGTTGTCCGCTTGAGCTTCCTGTGCACTTACACTAACGGCTAATAAAGAAATGCACACTAACGATGTAATGATTTTAATGTTCATAGTATTGGTTTTTTAGGTAAAAAAAAGTGGTCTGGAAATATGGTGCAAGTTATAGCATCGAACAGGCGAAGTAAATAGATATTACATTATTCTCCATTATTTGGTTATAGTGCGCCTGGTTATGATGATGAAAATGATAAAACAGCTTAACTACCTTAACAGAAATTAAAATTTGTATGGTCATTTTTAGGGAGTTTTTGGAAAGGACCGTCTCAAATTAATGGCAATCACAGTAAACATGCAATTCATCAAAAAAAACAATCTATCTGCCATTCGCCACGTATCTTGATGAAAAGGGTAACCAAAAATCTTACATGATGGTTGAGTACATAACTAAGACGATTGAAGAGCTGAAACAGCGTGTTAAATCAAATGTTGATTTAATTAATAAAAATCAGGATGCTATAAAGCAAATGTTAAAACACTCCAGGTCGGAGGAATATGCTGGTCAGTACGATATCTATAATACCAAAAACAGGGAACTGCTGGCTCAAAATAACGACTTAATTAATGTGCAGCTAACCCTCGTAAATTTTCTTGATAAATATAAAAATACAGCCATTATACGGCAGGATATACCGTTAATAGATATTTATTCCATTACCGATATTCAGGAAGTTTTTGCATTAACGATTAAAGGAATTGCAGATTTTAACGAGCAACATCCTTACTATTACAATGCGGAGTTTATTGATAAACTAATTGTCTATTACGAAAACAAAGAGGATTATGAGCGATGCGAACAGCTTCAGAAACTGAAACAAGGTATTGCCAGTTGATAATAAGTGACCAAAAGAGCATTAAAAAAGCGCATTCAATCCCGAATGCGCTTTTTTATTTGACTTATGTGGAGTACTATGAGAATTTCTCTGTTAATATCGTCTTTAAATTAGGAGAAGTAATTTCATCTAATTCATATTGAACACGAACAGTGGGTTTATCAATTGATACTATTCTGTTTAAATCAATTGGAGTGCCTATTACTACCGAGTCACATTGTACTTTATTTATGGTATCCTGCAAATCCTGAATTTGTTTTTCACCATATCCCATTGCAGGCAGCAGCGTACCAATTTCCGGATATTTTTCAAAAGTTTCAGAGATTGTGCCGGTTGTATATGGACGTGGATCAATTATCTCAGCGGCACCATATTTTTTTGCAGCAACAACTCCTGCGCCGTATTTCATTTCGCCGTGTGTCAGGGTTGGTCCATCCTCAACTACAAGTACCTTTTTATCTTTAATGACATCGGGTGCATCCAAAATAAGTTTTGAGTTTGCTTTAATTACTGTTGCTTTCGGATTATGGAGCTTTATATGAGCTTCAAGTTTCACAACATCTTCTGTTGAAGCACTATCAACCTTATTAATAACTATTACGTCGGCTCGCAAGAAATTTACCTGCCCGGGATAATATAGTAATTCATGACCTACTCTGTGAGGATCCACCACTACAATCTCTAAATCGGCTTTGTAAAAAGGAGTGTCATTATTTCCACCATCCCAAAGAATAATGTCGGCTTCTTTTTCGGCTTCGCGCACTATGGCTTCATAGTCAACGCCGGCATAAATTACCCTTCCGCGATCGATATGTGGTTCGTATTCTTCCATTTCTTCAATGGTACATTTATGCTTCTTAAGATCTTCTACTGAAGCAAAGCGTTGTACCTTTTGTGCTACCAAATCGCCATATGGCATGGGATGTCTGATGGCCACTACTTTTTTGCCCATATTGGTTAATACATCGCTTACAATTCGTGATGTTTGGGACTTTCCACAACCTGTGCGAACAGCACATACCGATACAACCGGTTTTACCGATTCGACCATGGTGCGGGTAGGAGAAGCTACAGAAAATTTTGCTCCGGCAGCCTGGGCAATAGCACCAATTTGCATTACATGCGTATAGGTAACATCGGAATATGAAAAGAGAACCTCGTTAACCTGATGCTTAACAATTAATTCGGCAAGTTCGGATTCGGCATAAATTGGAATTCCGTCAGGATAATGTGAGCCTGCCAGTTCAGCAGGGTATTTTCTGCCATCGATGTTTGGGATTTGTGTAGCTGTAAATGCGATTACCTTAACATTGGGGTTGTTTCTGTAAAGTACATTAAAATTGTGGAAATCACGACCGGCAGCGCCGCAAATAATAACTCGTCTTGTTTTCATAGCATGTAAAAGTTAAGTGAATTAGTTCTATATAGTATTTAGATATTCTCAACTCTGTTAATCAGCCCAAATGCCGATCATGCCCCTTTACTGTTTGTACCCTTAACGCAAGGCCCTCCCTTAATGACAAGAATTTATGATAGTTATTAAAAACTTGAAGTAGAGGTATTCAGGGTTTGCTCAAGTTAAATTATTGAATCTAATATCTGTATGATATTAAACATGTTTGGATGGTTTTACCACAAGAATGTTAATTTTATTTGCTTTGGAATATGTTTTCCTGTCAGATAAGGAAGGAGAAAAAAAGAGGCTTGCCAATCTGGCAAGCCTCTTTAATATTTTAGAATGTTTATTTTAGTTTGACTTTAAGAAGCGGCCTGCCGAAGCATTATCGTTTTCATCAATTGTTTTAATGAAATACATACCCGATTGCAGGTCACTAACATCAAGACGAGGTATTTCTGTACCGTCGAAACGTACTTCCTGTACCACCTGTCCTGTGATGTTATAAATAGTAACCAGTGTTACATTTTCCTGAGCAATAGTAATTCTGTCAGAAGCTGGGTTAGGATATACCTCCAATTTCTTAATATCACTGGTAATTGGGTCACTAACAGAGATTGACTCTGGTTGATTCTTAATAAAGATATCACCACCTGTTTGAATAATACCCCAGTCATACTCGCCTGGTGAATCCGACCCTTTGGTATTGCCATCTGAACTTCTGAATACAGCGGCAATCCAGTAAATTTCGGTATCATCTTCTAAGTTATCATCTGTAGCATTCTGGTAGAATGTTTTTGGTGTTAGGGTAATTTCCCAGAAACCTGGTTTACCTGTTACAGCAGCCATTCCACCCCAGGAGTTGTCGCCCCAATCGCCAGGTACGTTGCTCCAATCGCTTCCACCCGGACTTGCTAAATCACTAAGTACAACACCAGTATGCATATACACAGCACTTGCTTCTGCAAGTCCTCTATCTCCTGCATTTGCGTTAAAGGTAATTGTAATCTCTGTATTTGCTGTAAAGTGTGCAGGCTCTATTGTAATAAGCGGTTCAACGGAAGTTACACTCAGATAAACAATACTGTTTTTAAATCCTTTGCCCAGGTTAATACTGTCGGCATCGCGGAAGAATACTCCAATTTTATAGATATCCTCATCAACAGCTAAGCTGTAATAAGATTCTGGAGTAAGAGTAATTTCCCAGATATCGCCACTTACATTGGTCATTTGAGCCGATGCATCGTTTACGATTTTGGTTAATTCCGTACCGCTTGGATCGGTTACAACACCTGAAATCATATATACCTCAGAAGCTCCCACAAGCCCTGCAGTGCCATCGTTAGAGGCCTTTGACGCGTCAAACCGGATGGTAATCTCATCCTCTTTGGTAAACGGATAAGGATTAACAGATACAGGATTTTGATATACCTCAACCACACCTTCGAATCCGTCCGAATACTTAGTTGTTGTATAGATATGCCATTCTCCGGCGCTAAGAGTCATGGTAGCGTTAACATCTGTAACATCTATAGAGTCACCAGAGAAGTAGTTATACCACCATCCTGTTTTCGTAAATTTAGGATCAATATTTCCTACCTCGACGCTGAAGTTACCAACTAAGACTAAACCTTCACCACCCTTGGTAGCATAACTTAATCCGCGGGAATTACCCGATAAAGTATGATTTGTAGTGGCAGCAGCCAGTGTATCAGCTGTAATGGCATTCCTGAGGGCCAGAATAGCAGCGTAGGCGTCGTATACCAATTGGCGATTCGGATCTTCGTAATATCCCAGATCATTCTCACCATCTCCCCAGGGTAGAGGCTTATTGCCTACACGATCATTAAAATTAATGTCGATGTCATAGGCCAACTCATCAAACTGCCAAATCATTTTCGGTCCCGGGAAAAGGTACAAGAATGCTGCAAGCATTTTCTTTCTTTCGAGCATTACTTCAACATTTTTAACATTGTATGTACCATCGGAGCTTACAGAACCATTTTGCAATGCTTCATACGCAACTCTTTGCTCATCATGGCTATTAAAATACTGAACATGCGAGGTTCTGTCCATGTTGTTGAAGTTGTTTGAAGGATGTCCCTCAATAGCAGGTACATAGTCATAACTGCGGTTACTCCATAGTTTCATTCCATAATCAGCTAATTCTGTTTCTTCGTTTGATGGTCCCCAATGCTCAAGAATAACATATGCTTCAGGATCTTGAGACCAAATTTCATCAGCCATGCGCTTTAGAATAGCAATGCGGGAAGCATCATAACTGTCTGGTGAGGTAGAATTTGTAAAGCCTTTGGTATAATCAAACCGATAACCATCGATATGATATTCCTCCAGCCAATACTTATTTACGCTATCGATGAAAGCTTTGGTGTAATTACTTTCGTGATCGAAATCCAAACCCCAGCCAAAATGGTTTGCAGGTAAGTCCCGGTTAAACCATGGGTTGTTGGCAGCAGGTTTCCCAGCTGCATCATCCCAGTAAAGTTTCACTAGCGCATTTTGTCCGTAGGCATGGTTTAATACCATGTCCATGATAACAGCAAAACCTTCCTGGTGTGCTGTTTCGATAAATTTCTTAAGGGAATCTTTAGGACCATAATATTTATCGGGTGCAAAATAGTATGAAGGATTGTATCCCCAAGATTCGTTGCCTTCGAATTCATTGAAAGGCATTAATTCAATAGCATCTACCCCCAGGCGTTTCAGATACGAAAGCGTATCCATTAAAGTTGAGTAGGAGTGAGTAGCTACAAAATCACGAACAAGTAATTCGTAAATCACCAGGTGATCCAGATCAGGTCTTTCCCATGTATCTTCCGAAGCAGCCCAAGCATAATCGCTCTGTCCTGTCTGAAATACAGTGGCTGTCTGGAATTCTTCTTTATCGTAGATAGGAAGATCCGGATAAACAGAGGCAGGAATATGTTTATCGTTCCATGGGTCAGCAACTTTTTCGGCATATGGATCACCAATCTTAGCTACTCCATCTACCCAGTATTGGAAAACATATTCTTTCTGTGATTCAAGGCCAGACAATTCTATCCACAAGAATTCTCCATCGGTAGTTTGTTTCATTTGATTGGAATCAGCTACTTCCCAGTTGGAGAAGTCACCAACCACATATCCGAAATCACTCTCGGGTGCTTCAAGTACTAAAGTAACTTTTGTATCATCGCCATCGTGGTAGTTAATACCTTTTCTAATTCCTGCAGGTAAGTCTTCAATCACAGTTGCCTGCTTAACAACAATAACATGCGAGCGCGTAGCTTCAATGTTCTCGCCATTTAATGTGGCAGTAATTTTAATCTCAATATTTATCGATGAAGCGGGCTTGTAATAATACGAAATGGAAGTTCCGGAAGAAACACTGTCAAGTGCAACAAAGCCGCTTCCTTCATCAATTAATACAGTCATCTTGGTAACATCGGAAGAGGCATTGGCTGAGATAAGCAAGGAGTCGCCTGCATCGATATAAGAATCGGTACCAAGTGGATTGGTAATACTAATAAAATTACTTACGTTGAGGTTAATAAAGTTGTCTCCGTTTGAAATAACCGTTCCCCATCCGTATTCACCTGGAGGTAATGTACCTTTAGCAGAACCATCGGCACTGCGAAAAACGGCTGAAATTCGAAATATATCGGTGCCTTCATCAACACCAAAATACTCACGAATTGATGGGGTAAGTTCAATTTCCCATAGATCGGTACCCACATTGGTCATTTCGCCAACGCCATCATCTTGCCCCCAGTTTCCAATTACATTTGACCAGGTAGTTCCGGTAGGCTCATCTAATACAACACCATGGTGTATATATACCTTAGCGGCGCCAACAAGATCTCCATTTCCTTCAGCTGCATTGAATGTAATAGAAGCTGCATCGTCGGCACCTGCATCAGATGGAGTTAGGGAAATCATCTGGTTAAATGCCATTAATGGAAGGAATACTGCAATTAATAAAATGTAATACTTCTTCATTTTAAATTATTTTGTTTGTTTTCAATTAGTGTTTAATTTATTCTAATGCAAGAATAAATGATTCAAGAGGATTGAGATCGATTCGTACTTTTCCTAATCCACCTTCAACAGACAGCTTTAGGCTCTCCTGGCCATAAAGCTGATCGGTTAATGTGTACGAACCATCTTCCAGCTTCCAGTTAGCTACAATCTCGGATGGGATTTGTAACTCAAAGCCGTAGTTTTCGTCTCCATTGAAATTGGAAATAATCAATAATTTTTCGTCATCGCTCCACCGCACAAACGAAAATACTTTATCGTTATACCATTCGGTATTCTGCCGGTTAAAACTATGAATTTCTCGATAATCGCCCATTAGAGCAGTGCTTTTTGTACTAAAATTAAGCAGGCGCTTATAGAAATCACGTAAATCTTTTTCTTCATCGGTAAGCAAACCACCATCGAAGGCACCATTGTTCATCCAGCGCTGGTGCGAAGGAACTCCCCAGTAATCGAAGATAGTGGTGCGTGTGGCAGACCCAAATCCAGGATTTCCTTCTCCGGCCTCGCCAACTTCTTGGGCAAAATAAATCATGGTTGGCGAAGTACTTATTGTGGTTGAAAGAACCATCATGGGTTTACCTTTAACTGCACTGCCAGCAAAATCTGGACTAGCAATTCGCTGTTCATCATGATTTTCCAGGAAATGTAGCATGTGATGTTCGATATCAGCCAATCCATTCTGAATGGCAACAATGTTATCGGTACTTCCGTGCCCTTGAATGATATGCTTCAGCGTGTCGTATAACTCAACTTTATCGTACAGGTAGTCCATTTTTCCTTTGTGAATATAATCACGGTACAAATGGGGTTGGTATACCTCTGCCAATAAAAACGCATTTGGATTCTTCATTTTTATGGATGAATTCAGGTAACTCCAGAATTCGACAGGCACCATTTCTGCCATATCGAAGCGGAATCCATCAACACCTTTTTCTATCCAATAAATGCATATATCTTTGAATTTATCCCATGAGTCAGGCACATCTTTATCACTCCAAAATGAAAAATGTGCTTTGTAATCTTTATGGGCAAATTCCCCGGGCAATGTATCGAAATCATATGTTCCATCAGGTTTTACACCATAATTAATTTTTACGGTTTCGTACCAATCGTAAAAACCTGGTTGCGGAGCTCTTGAACCATTACCTGTCCATTTTGCCGGATTCTCCTCAAATCTATCATCGGCCAGGGGGTGTGCTTCTCCACCCAAGGGTTTGTAGTTATTCAGGGGTGTGGGCACCGAAAAACTTTGTCCCGGAATGTAATAAAAGTTATTGTCGCGACTGTATTCCACCGATGTATCATCAGAGGCTCCAAAGTCTTCAACACCTTCAGGATTGGTTAAACCTTCATATTTTCTTGCGACATGGTTAGGCACGATATCAATAATCACTTTCATGCCATGTTTGTGGGTACGATCTATCAGCGCTTCGAATTCTTCTAAGCGATTTGCAGGATTTATGGCTAAATCCGGATTCACATTGTAGTAATCCTTTACGGCATATGGCGAACCGGCACGCCCTTTAACAACATCCGGATCGTCATTTGATATACCATACTGTGTGTAATCGGTTATGACGGCATGATGAGGTACACCTGTATACCAAATATGAGTGATACCCAGCTCATTCAATTCCTCAAGAGCAACATCGGTAAAATCGGCAAATTTACCAACACCGTTTTCTTCAATAGTGCCCCAGGGTTTATTCGTTGTTTTAGTATTTCCAAATAACCTGGTAAATACCTGGTAAACCACAACTTTACTTTCTTTAGTGTCTTGTGACATAGTACTTTTTTTATTATCAGAACAGCTACTAACGATTACAAAAGCAGCCAGGGTTAATAGATAAAGAATCTTTCTCATCATAAATTAATTTTGTTTGAATTACACGGGTTTTCACCTCTGGGTGTGAGATACTTTTACGCTAAATAAAAAAACGAGTTTCAAGTGTAAAACAATAAAAGTTCGTTGCAACTTCCTACCAAAAGTAGTAATATATAAATTAAACAAGTTATAATAAGCTGTTAAATAACAGTTAAACAGGGGGTTGAGTTCTCTTATTTTTTGGGGAAATATAGATAGAATATAGAACTAAACAGCCTTTATTTCCATGATTTTTTCTTCGAATTCGTTGCTTGGGATAATGGCCTTTTTCTTAATCTTGGTTTTATAGGTATAGACAGTATTTACCGAGAAACCCAGTATTTTGGCAATGTTTTCATTGTCTTTAACACCCAAACGAATAAGGGCAAAAATTCTTAAATCGTTCGTAAGTTGTTTATTGTCTGTTGTTTCTATTTGAGCATCAGGTTCTAATAGTTGGTTAAATTTTACAACAAACTCCGGGAATATGTGCAGAAAATACTCGTCGAAATTCTTAAAAAGTTTTTCTCTTTCCTGCTTGGGATTGATGTTTTTAACAGCCCTCTCAATTCCATCTAAGTTTCGGTTTAAGAGAAATGAGTTTATTACTTTTGTTAATCCCTCCAGCTTATCAATGTATTGTGTGCTAAAATTAAAGTAATAACCAATATACTCGGTTTTTATTTTATTTGCCTCACGCAGTTTATCAGTTAAATCAGTGAGTTCGGAGTTGGTATGCAAAATAACTTTACGTGCCCGACGCAAACGTTTTAGCTGTAAAAAACTGATAAAAGCCAGGGTGGTTATAATGAGTGCAATTAAGCCGATGACTAATATTGACTGAAACATTAGTCGGCGTTTTTTTTCCAGAAGATTAAGCTGCGCCGCTTCGATCTGTGGCAATAAAACTGAGATGGTGAGCTGTCTTAGTTTTGCACCATAGAAGTCTGCATCTTCCTTTGCAATAAGTATGTATTTATAGGCGCGTTTAATATCTCCCTCGTAATAGAGTTGCTCTGCTAATGAGGTTAAAGCCATAGACTCCTTTGTACTAAGCATTAAATCGCATATTGCCGAATTAATTGTGTGATATTTGGCTTTTTCGGGTTGTTTAAATTCGCGATAAATATATCCAAGCGCTGAGTGCACGCCTGCTTTTTGGCGGAGATTAATCTTTATATCCTCAAGTATACGCTCGTAATATACCACTGCTTTGTTTAAATCGTAGCGGGCAAGAAACTTTAATCCTTCAAACCATAGCAATTGAAACGAGTTTTCATTAGACTGAATTTTAATGGAATCAATATAACTCTCAGCTACCTTTCTGTAGCCAGGTGAAAAATATCTGTCGCGGTTATAATCAGCCAGCTCATAATACGCCCTGGCCAAAAAACCGTAATGCTTAATGCGTTTATCGGGAGGTAAATCGGATGATTTTATGGATAACAGAGAATCAATAGCTTCTTTGTAATGTCCGCGTCGGATAAGGGTGTTTGCCGTTTCAGATTTGGCAAAGGCAATTTTAGTTTTGTCTTTTAATTTATAGGCGAGTTTAATTCTTTTTTTTGCGTATACCAATGCCGAGTCGTAGTTATAGGCATCGTA
>DNTK01000455.1 GCA_003508755.1 Bacteroidales bacterium
GAATATTTCCGGCCAGGGTAATGGTAGCTCCAAACTCGCCCAGGCTGCGTGCAAAGGCTAATACAGCCCCACCAATAATACCCGGCAAAGAAAGCGGCAAACTAATGCGAAAAAAAGTAGCAAGTTTCGAAGCGCCTAAAGTTCTGGAAGCATTTTCAAATGAGGGATCGATTAATTCAAACGAAGCTCTGATGGTTCTTACTGCAAGTGGTAATGATACAACCACCGAAGCCAACACCAAAGCACCAAAATTAAAGACAAACTTAATACCAAAGGTTTCGTTTAGCCATGCACCCAATATACCATTGCTGCCAAATGCCCGCAGCAATATATATCCAGTCACCACAGGAGGAGCAACGAGGGGAACAGTAATTATGGCTTCAAAAAAAGGCTTTCCCCAAAAACGCCTGCGGGCAAAAATCCATCCCAGCCAGATTGCAAGGGGCAGGGTTACAATGGTATTCACCAGTGCTACTTTGAGTGTGAGCCATATTATCTGAAATTCTTCAGCAGAGAATGAAAACATACAATACCAGAATTATCTGGCATAAAGATACCAATTCTTACTTAAGCGGAAGGGTGAAGGAAAATATACTGCCTTCATTTACATTACTGGACACCCAAATTTTCCCACCGTTTTTTTCAACAAGTTCCTTGCATAAGAGTAACCCTAACCCGGTGCCTTTTTCATTATTTGTTCCACGTGTCGAAACCACTTCAGTTATTTTAAATAATTTTACCAGGCGGTCGCGCGGAATTCCTGTACCGGTATCGACCACTGAAACCTGGGCCATCTCCTTGTTGATATTTTTTACCGTGATGCTTACTTTGTCTCCCTTACGGGTGTATTTAATGGCGTTCGAAAGCAGGTTTCGAAGGATGAGTTTCACTGAATTTAAATGAGCAAAACACAAAACATGGGTCCCGATTTTATTCTCCAGAACAACTTCCTTTTTCTTTGCAGAATTTAAAAGTGGTTTTAACACCTCTTCTGATAAATCGTGTAAATGTATAAGCTCAGGATCAAGGTTAAGTTTTCCCATCTGGCTTTTGGCCCAGGTTAGTAAATCTTCGGTTAAATCCATGGTATTCCTTGAAGTTTCCTGTATGACCTGCAAATAGTGCTTTTGTTCTTCGGGAGTAAATTCGTCAAACTCTGAATGGAGGAGTTCAGCCAATTGACAGAGACTGGCCAGCGGTGAACGCAAATCGTGCGACACAATAGAAAAAAACCTATCCTTTTGAGCGTTGATGGTTCGAAGTTGTTGCTCAGAATCGATCAGTTTTTGGCGGTCCCGTTTCTTTTCGGTGATGTCACGTGCTACGGCAAAAATAAGTTTCTGATCTGTAAAAGGGGCCGAATTCCAGGATATCCATTTATAATTCCCGTTTTTGCATTGGTAGCGGTTTTCAAAAAACAACAACACTTCGCCATTTGCTAATTTCTTGGTAGCCTCAATCGTTCTGTCGAGATCATCTGGATGAACATAATGCAACCAGGGATTTTCCAATAATTCTGCATTGCTCCATCCAAGTACTTTATTCCATGCAGGGTTCAGAAATTTAAAATACCCATCGAAATTTGCAATACAAAGCATATCAACGGAATATTTAAACATCATATCGCGTTGTTGCTTTAACTGGGCTTTTTCTGTGATATCCCAGTGCATGCCCAACACACCCTGCAGTTCACCGAGTGAATTGTACACAGGTGTTTTTATCGTTTCAATCACACGGGGGATATTGTTAATGGATATGTGTTCCTCAACATCCATAGTTTTACCCGTATTCATAACTTCTCTATCGAGAGCGATATGTTTTTTAGCAATGTGTTCTGGGAAAAAGTCGATATCGGTTCTTCCGATTATTTCTTTCGGATCAATATTTATCTCTTGGGCAAATTGTTTGTTTACAGCCATGTAAACAGAGTTTTTGTCTTTATAAAAAACTTTCAGGGGAATATTATTGAGCAAGGTACGGTATTTAAGTTCACTTTCCTGAATTGCTTTTTGGGCTGCAAAATGTTGACTTATATCTCTGACGATGGCGTGTATAGCTTTTTTCCCGTGGTAGACAACGCGACTTAGGGTAACCTCGCAAGGCACAGGGGTGCCGTTTTTCTTAAGGTGGGTCCATTGAAAAACAGAAGTGTTTGTTTCCAGTGCCTGTTTAATAAAATAGTTCGATGATACCACCGTATCATTACCACCAGGTTGGTTTTCCGGGGAAAATTCGGCCGGATGCATACCGATTAATTCTTTTTGGCTATAACCCAAAAGCCGCTCACTAGCATGATTACAGTCGATAACTCTGTTGTTATACAGAAGCATTACAGCGTCTCGGGAAGATTCGAACAGCGCACGATATTTTTCTTCATTTTCTTCCATCTCTCTTTTAATAGCGAGGTGTTTTGAGATATCTCGAACAAGTACATGGAAGATAAGCGGATCTTTTGAAACAAGGCTGACAGTAACCTCACATTCAATAATGCTACTATCTTGTTTTTTATGAAGCCAACCGAAGTGAGTAAGTTTACCGCTGAGGGCCCGTTTGGTATAACGCTCAGCTCTGATTTTGGTGGGCTCATCATCATATTGCAATTCAGGCGAAATATCAGACACTTCCAATCCAATGATTTCATTTTTATGCGAAAACCCAAATAATTTTAAGGTAGACTGATTGCAATCTGCAATGGTTTTACCATTATAGACAATAATGGCATCACGCGATGTTTCAAAAAGGGCTTTGTATTTTTTTTCTTCAATAGTCAATAGCTTGCTTCTCCGCAATGCATCTTGTAAAAGTTTGTCATTGAGAATTTTCAGTTTGCCCTCAATTTGTTTTTGGTTGCTCACGTCCAACGCGCTAATAAGCAGAAGTTGTTGACCTTCTGATTCGATTACATTGCCATTAATAAGTAGATTAACGGTGTGGTTTTTTAGGGTTTTGAAAGCAACTACACGCTCTTTAATAAAACTGGTGTCAAGAATTTCCTGCCTGACCGATTCACGTGTATGAGGGTTTAAAAAATAGTCCCCAAGGGGAATTGTTTTCGCTTCCTCAAGATTATTTGCATTAAAAATTTTCAGCAATGCGGCATTTGCTTCTATTATTTCGCTATTAAGTGTAAAAATTCCAATGCCTAAACTAGACTTACTAAACAGCTGATGATAATAAATTTCACTTGTGGAGTAGTCGTGTAATATTTTATCGAAGGCACTCATGCTATATCCGGAAATGAAAGTCCTGGTTAAAAGAAGCCGGTGAAAGGGTATAATAACGTCCTAAAAAATGGATCGACACATAATCTGTTAGAGCAAGTTACAACCGAATAGCACCAAAATCAATCTTTTATTGATAAAATTAGCAGACCTACCAATTAAAAGCATAAGAACTGATTGTTTAATCAGCAGGCTTGGTGTAATTTTGATTATGGACCCGATGCAATTTTTATTTTCTGAGGATTTAAGTATCATAAGAATCCTGTTGCGCTCATCATTGGTATCATCTGTAATATCCTGCGCTCAGAATGATGAAAAGAGTCCTGCACATCGCAAGGTTTAAAGCAAATTTGTCGTTGCTATGGAAAACTCCATTGACTTTTTCAACCACAAAGCCTGGGATTCAAGGCTCAATTGCTTTCATAGTGCATTCGGCATTAAAAGCAATTTGTTCTCAGAAAAGATCTATACTGTTGCTTTAGGTCGGTTAATTTATAGCTTTTACCATGGGAAACGCACAGGCATGAAATCAGTTGCATTCCTTCACATCATACATCGGAAAGTTTTGGTTGGCCCATACTGCAAACCTTGAGAAATGCGAAAACATGATTAACGATCAACCAGTATTGGCTTATCAGCATATCTTTAATAAAACCATGGTGGCAGCATAATAAACTATTAATTGGGATGAATTTAAGCAATAAGAATAATAAGAACGTAGTGGTAGTGTTGAGAGATTTTTTCTTTGTCAGTTTTTACGATTGGGAAAACGGTGTAGAATTTTTGATGTTAGAGGGGGATAATTCGCCCAAAAAAATAGAAAATAAAGGGAGCCCTGGTCAATCTGATTGTCACACCTCCGCACAGCTTGGATTTTTAATCGAAAACCAAAAACAACTTTTCAATAAAACACTCGTACTCCAAGAATGACAACATCTAAAAAAATACTTTTTGTTGGCCTCAATACAGTTGATATGCAGTTTTTTGTTAATGGCTTTCCAAAGCCAAACACAAAAACCAAGGCAAAGCAAAACGAAATAGCAGCTGGCGGTCCTGCAACGAATGCTGCCATTGCTTGTGCTGCTTTAGGTTCACAAACAGAACTGTTATCTCCGATTGGCAAGCATTCGCTTTCGCGCTTTCTAATAAATGATATAATTAAACATGGAGTACAATTACTGGACCCGATTCGGGATATAGATTCGAAACCGATTTTTGCCAGCATTATTACAGATGAAATCAACGGTGAACGTACCATTTTCTCCTATCACCCCGAAGTAAATCATACATTACTAATTGAAGAACTGGAGCTGGAAAACTACCATGAGTATAGTATGGCTTTATTCGATGGTTTTTATCCCGACCTGGCAATTCCCATTGCAGAGTTGTTTAAACAACATGGAATAACAACTGTGTTAGACGGCGGAAGCTGGAAATCGGGATTAAGTGAATTACTTCCATTTATAGATATTGCCATTTGTAGCAGTGATTTTTATGTGCCCGGAACAAATTCAATAAGTGATTTATTTGAGTCGCTAAAAGACTATGATATTCAGAAAATTGCAATTACACAAGGAGCGGATTCAATTGTTTGTTTTAACAAAAAAAAGGTTACAGAACTTGTAGTTCCCCAGGTAAAGGCAGTTGACACATTGGGTGCCGGTGATTTTATTCATGGAGCATTTTGTCATTATTATGCACTTGAAAGTAATTTTGAGCTAGCTTTGCAGAAGGCATCAGTTGTAGCTTCGGAGTCGTGCACCTTCAATGGTACACGAAGTTGGCTGCAGAATATTGATGCGATTAAAAAAACGATTGAACAGATATTCTAAATACCACAAATCATGAAATTTTTAAAACTGAAATTCGCTATTAGTGCTCCACCCGAAGAGGTGTATATTGCTTTAACCAATCCGTTTACCATTGAATTGTGGACAGGGTATAAAGCAGAAATGTCAACCGAACCTGGAACAGAGTTTTCTTTGTGGGAAGGAGATATTGTTGGTAAGAACCTGGCATTTCAAAAAGACAAGTTAATAAAACAGCATTGGTATTTCGAAGGAGAGCCGGAAGATTCCATTGTAACAATAAAGCTTAGTGAATCGGGAGACAATACAAAAGTGGAATTAATTCACGAAAATATTCCCGATGAGGTATATGATGAAATGAAAGATGGCTGGAAGAACCATTATTTTGGAGCCCTTAAGAAGTTTTTTAAATAAGTTATTAATGGCATTATTGATTCAACACATAAATTATTTTGCATAAGTGAGTATCAGGAGAGAAGATATTGAGGTAATGGCGCCGGTGGGTTCGTTCGAATCGTTGATAGCAGCTGTTCAGGCGGGAGCAGATTCGGTATATTTCGGATTAAGCAAAATGAATATGCGATCCAGGTCGTCTGTAAATTTCACTGAAGACGATTTAGATAAGATATTGGAAATATGCAAGAAAAACAATATAAAGTCATACCTTACTTTAAACATTGTAATTTACCAGGACGAACTGGAACAAATGCACCGGCTCATCGATTTAGCTGCAGAAAAAGGAGTATCAGCCGTAATAGCCAGTGATCATTCTGTTATTGGTTATGCCCGTTCGCGCGAATTGGATGTACATATCTCAACACAGGTTAATATTAGCAATGTTGATTCGGTAAGGTTTTATGCTGCTTTTTCGGATGTTATGGTGCTGGCACGCGAGCTCAACCTCGATCAGGTGCGTGAAATATATGAAACTATAGAGCGAGAAAATATTACCGGACCATCCGGAAAACGGGTAAAACTGGAAATGTTTGTGCACGGAGCTTTATGCATGGCGGTTTCAGGAAAATGTTACCTGAGTCTGCACGAGCATAATCATTCGGCAAACCGCGGAGCCTGTTTGCAGGTGTGCCGCAGAGGATACCATGTTACCGACAAAGAAGATCAGGTTGAACTCGACATCGAAAATGAATTCATTATGTCACCAAAGGATTTGTCAACTATTCATTTTCTCAACAAGTTGCTTGACGCCGGTGTACGCGTATTAAAACTTGAAGGACGTGCAAGGCCTGCCGAATATGTGTATACCGTTGTCGATTGCTATACACAAGCGGTTAACAGTATTTTGGATGGAAGTTATTCTGGCGAAAAAATTAAAGCATGGCAAGGCAGACTTTCCAGTGTTTTTAACCGCGGTTTCTGGGACGGTTATTATCTTGGACAGCCCCTGGGCGAATGGAGTCATGTATATGGTTCAAAGGCTACAAGAAAAAAAATACTGGTGGGCAAATGCACCAATTACTTTTCTAAGTTGGGAGTTGCCGAATTTTCATGCGAAGCTGCAGTGGTGAAAAAGGGTGATGAACTATTGGTTACCGGACCCACAACC
Source organism: Bacteroidales bacterium (assembly GCA_003508755.1). GTDB lineage: Bacteria > Bacteroidota > Bacteroidia > Bacteroidales > UBA10428 > UBA10428. The sequence continues at coordinate 6,594 of DNTK01000455.1, forward strand.
GGAGTAGTACATTTCTCAGCAGATGAAATTCGGGAAGATCTTGTTCCTGTTGAAAAAACGACTAAAGGTATTCGTTTTTCCATAAAAACCCCCGCATTAATTCGCCGCAACGATAAAGTTTTTATTTGGCAGGAAGTGGAGTAAGTGGTTAACTATTTATCCCTGGAATCCGGGTCGAGGTGAGGTGCTTGCAGGTAACTGTCTACAATCTTTAGAATTTCAGACGATTTGGTTGGTTTTAAGATGTAATCATTAAATTCGGCATTCTTTATTTTTGAAATTTCTTCGTTTACGGCATAGGCTGTATGGGCTATTACCACCACATCGTTTTGTATTTCCCGAAGTTCCTTAAGTGCAGTGTATCCATCCATTTGCGGCATTTTAATATCCATAATTACCAGGTCAATCATTTTTTCAACCGAAAAAAGCTTTACTGCACGCAATCCATCTTTTGCCCAAAGAATTTTTGCCTGGCTGGACTTAAACAGGTTCTTTAAAAACAAATAATTCGACTCTTCATCCTCAACAATTAATATAGTTTTGTTTTTCCAATTAAAGTCGTATGATGATTTCGTGCCGGATTTCTTGTTTTTTTCAGGGATATGAATATTTGTAAAAGGAATTGATAAGGTAAAGGTAGATCCTTGACCTGGTTCTGAAACAACAGTTAAATCGCCATTTAACCGGTGAGCAATTTTTTTTGATATGGCTAATCCCAGTCCCGATCCTCTGTACAAGTTAGTTTTATTGTCTTCTACCTTTCTAAACCTATCGAATATAAGCGACTGGTTTTTCTGAGAAATACCGATACCGGTATCTTTCACATACAGATTAAAAAAGTTGTTTTTAAAAGTGATACCAAGTTCAATATTACCTTTTGAAGTAAATTTAAATGCATTACTTAAAAGATTAGTTAAAACTTGGGTTATTCGGGTTTTATCGGAGTATATGTATTGCTCATCATGCTCATTTAAATGTGTTTGTAAGAAGTCTATATTTTTACTTTTGGCTTTTTGTTGCCAAAACTCCGAGACAGTATCGATTAGTTCGTTGCCATTAAAAATCTCATTTGACACCACCATTTGACCCGATTCTATGATTGATAAGTCAAGAATATCATCGATAACCTGCAACAAAGATTCCGTGTTGGATTCTATTTGCTCCTTGTATGTTATTTTATCTTTGTTGGAATAATCAGGATCGGCAATCAAACTTGAAAATCCAAGAATAGCATTCAAGGGCGTTCTGATCTCGTGCGACATATTGGCAAGGAACGAAGATTTAAGCTTATCTGCCTCTTCAGCTTTTTCTTTCGCAAGGGTTAATTCTTTCGTGCGTTTCGACACTAAATCTTCGAGGTTGTTTTTGTGTTTTAAGAGCTCATTGTTTAACTCAGCCAGGTGGCCTGCCTGGGTTTGCAGTTTTTCTTTTTGTTGAGTGACCTCTTCATTTTTTTCAAGCAGCTGTTTATTTACATCGTTCAGTTCCAGGGTTCGCTCATTAACCATATTTTTTAATACTTCTTTCTGATGTTGTATTCGCTTTACCCGATATTTATGTACGAGAAAATAGGTTGAAATCAGAAGTATGACCATTGCGATTCGGAACAACCAGGTTTTCCAGAATGGCGGCCTGATATAGATATTAATAGAGGTACCGTTTTGATTCCATACCCCATTGTTATCAGTTCCTTTTACCCTAAACACATATTTTCCCGGATTTAGATTTGTATAAGTCGCTGTTCGTTTGTTACCTATGTAGTTCCAGTCGGTATCAAATCCTTCCATCCTATAGGCATACTCATTATTCCGCGCATCAATAAAACTCAAGGCAGAAAACTCGAACGAAAAAAAAGAGTGTTTATACGATAACTTAATTTCCCGGGCATAGTTGATATGCTTTTTCAATGGGGCATTCTTTGTTCCAAAAGGAACAGGTTTGTTAAATATTTTAAAATCGGTTATTACAATATCCGGAGGGTTTTGATCAACAGAGCTGACATTTGGTGAGTAAATGTTAAAGCCATTTATTCCACCAAAATACAATTCACCATTTTTACTTTTTAAAGCAGCTCCCCAATAGAACTGATTTTCTTGCAGGCCGTCCTTTTTCTGATAGTTATAAAATTCTTCCTTCACCGGATCGAATTGCGATAAACCATTGTTTGTTGTGAGCCACAGTTGATTATTATCGTCTTCTAAGATTCCATAAACGGTATTATCCACCAGGCCATCTTTCTCGGTATAACGAATAAAGCTAACTTTTTCGTTTTGGCTGTTTCCCTCATTTGTAACCTGCACCTTGTTTAAGCCACCATTATAGGTGCCAATCCACAGCGTTCCTTTGGTATCCTGATAAATCGAAATTATCCTGTTTTCGCTTAAACTTGATGTGTCGTTGGGTTGATTGAAAAACCTGGTAAACTTAATCTGGGCCTTAAATTTTGCAGGATTCTCCAGGATACTATCATTATCCATTGCTGGTAAGTGCACCCTGTTAAGGCCATTCCAAGTTCCGATCCATAAGGTCGATGAATCTGTTGCCAATATGCAGTTCGACTGAATTCTGTTATCGCTTATACTATTTTGATTTTTCGGATCATTTCTAAAAACAGTAAAGCTGCCCTCTTGCCGGTTCATAAGATTGAGGCCATCTTCTGTACCTACCCAGAAGAGATTCCGCTGATCTTCATAAATGGCCTGTACAAAGAAATGACTAATGCTTGTTGAATCTTCCGGATTAGACATAAAATGTTTGAAGTTCAATGAACTTCCTGAAATGATTTTTTCTTCAGGCTTTTTATGCAAAGCTTTGTTTAACCCAAAATTTCGTGTACCAATCCACAGTGTTCCATTGCTGTCGCGAAAAATGGAGGTAATCGAGTTTTCACTCAGACCGTTTGGGTTATTCTGGTCTACTTTCAGATTATAAAATTTGTTTTTGTCTTTATCAAACAAGTCCAGTCCTTCACTATTTGTACCAATCCATAAATACCCTGTAGTATCCTCCCAAAAGGCTCGTATGGTGTTATGGCTTAAACTGTTATTAACTCCGGGCATTTTTTTTATGTGCTGGAATTTTCTGTTGCTTTTGCTGTAAACGCATACACCATTTCCGGAAGTTCCAATCCATACATTTCCTCTTATATCGGTGTGTAAGGATAAGATAATATTATTGCTGATACTGGTAGGAACAAATTCGTTGTGACGGTAAGTGTTGAATTGTACTTTTCCCTCACTGTCAAAGCTTATTTTTGATAATCCACCGGAAGTTCCAATCCAAATATTATCATCGGAATCCCGGGTTATGGCATTGGTAAACTGGTGAGGCAGGCTATTGGGATTGTTTGGTTTGTGTGTGTAACTTACAAGATCGAGGTTTTTTTTGTTAAAAATTTTCACGCCATTATAAGTTGTAAGCCATAATCTACCTGCATTATCCTCCAGTATATGGGTGATGGTATTGGCGGGCTTGTTTTTTAATTTATCCAGGTTTATTAGATAGTTTTTAAATTCCATTTTCTTTCTATCGAACCTGTCAAGTCCTTTCTCCACTGTTCCAATCCAAACAATTCCGTCTCTATCTTCTAAAAGTGCAAAAATGGAATTCGAGCTGATAGAATTTTTGTTTTCAGGGTCGTGTAAATATTGCTTAAAGTTGGTTGTAATGGGATCATATTCGAATAGACCACTACCCACTGTTCCTATAAGTATTTTCTTGTCGCTTGTTTCAATAATTACATCTATACTGCTGTTTAAGGCTGTTTTTGTGTCTTCATTAATTAGCTGTATTCGCTCGAAATTATCGTTGTATTTGTTGTACTTATTAACACCACCAGAATTTGTACCCACCCATAAATCACCTTTGCTATCGATAAATAATGCTGTAATAAAGTTTCCGGAAATACTTGATGTATCATCGCTATTGTGTTTGTAAACGACTGTGTTGTAGCCATCGTATTTATTTAGCCCGTTTTCGGTAGCAAACCACATAAACCCCAGCGAATCCTGCATGATCCGGGAAATGGTATTGTGAGAAAGTCCTTCGACTGATGAAATACGCTGGAAGATCGCATCGCTGTTTTGAGCAAACATCTGAAAGCTCAAACTTAGAAATAAAACGTATGGTAGAATGCGATTTTGAAGCATTGAAAATAAACTTAATTATACCTTATTGATGATAAAACATACAATAAACTCTGTTTCAGCGGGAGGGATTGGTATGGGATTCTAAATGTATAATAAAAATGATAAATGATCGATTAAGAAATCACTTTTTTTAGCTTCAAGACAGAAATTATTCTTTTTTTCCATGAACAATCACCAATGCCCAGGAACGATTTTTTCTTTATACCCTGAGAAGTTGGCTGAAAGCACTTATCGTCTTATTCGTTTTGATTTTTCACGCAGGATTACAGCAGATCAATGAATACGATGTCGAAAGAGCTTTTAAAGGCGATTGCCATTCACCAACCATTCGGTTAAGGAGTTGGTGCAATGGTTTTTACGAATGCATTTAAACGTCTAAGCAGATAAATTAATACCCAAAATAATGTACGTATGATACTTAAACAGGGAGCAACGATATATTTAAACATAGGGTTGACGGATAACCGTTTTTAACTTCTCTGGCGCTGTTTTTCTAAAATCACTCAGGTAAATCTCATGGTGTTTTTGTACCTGGCCGTCAAAGGTTCGTCCCAACTCCTTTATCAGGTTGTGGATTTTCAGGATATTGTCGTGTTCCTCGTTGTAAGGTCCTGTATGCATTATTTGAGCACAAGGACCTTCTTCATAAGTTTCGAGATGCAGCTTTGCAAGCGCAGGATTATTCTCTTTTGCCTTTGCTGCCTGCATGGCTTCCTCAATAAAATACCTGCTAATAAAATCGGGCTGCATGATCATCAGGGTCCATTTCCAGTTTTCCTTTTTATTATTAGCAAAGTCATCCATATCCTCCGCCCACCAAAGGCCTTCAAGTGGCATAACGATATAATCCTTTTCCAGTTTTTTCTTTGCAAGAAACTTTGCTTTAAACGAAACAGCAAACAATGCTTGTATAGCTTGCTGAAAATCTTCGCTATCAGCTCGGGCATCACTTCCGTTAATCATAAGAAATTTTAGTGAGGCACTTTTACAAATTCAGGTTTTTTTGAGGGTTTGTAAAAGGCTTTCAGTTCTTTCTTATAATCAATTTTTGGTTCCATAGGATAACTCTTACAGTTAAAACTAACTTTCTAAAACCAAATGTACAATCCCGAAGTGTCAACAGTATGTCAGTAGGTTTTAAATATTGAAAGATTTTCAGCTTTTAAATTATTCATTGACACGATGCTGGATTCTGTATGCTGCCAATACGTTGCATACCATTCTGCGATTTTGTGTTTCAGGAGTAAAATTTCTCAAAAAATCTAAAATCTTCGTTCGGCAACCTAAAATCATTACCCTTTTTCCCAACAACTTAGCTATATTTGCGCCGCAACAGAAATCATCAGCGCGTGTTTTTCGAAATACAATCAACAGATAAAAAGTCAAGAGCCAGAGCAGGAAAGCTACAGACCGATCATGGCGTAATAGAGACTCCCATATTTATGCCTGTAGGCACAGCTGGCACAGTAAAGGGCGTTCACCAGCGCGAGTTGGTTGATGATATCAAAGCGCAGATAATTCTCGGAAACACGTATCATTTGTATTTACGGCCTGGTATTGATCTGATAAACAAGGCAGGGGGTTTGCATAAGTTCATCAATTGGGAAAAACCCATTTTAACCGACAGTGGTGGTTACCAGGTTTTTTCATTGGCCGACAACCGAAAACTTAAGGAAGAGGGAGCCTATTTTCAATCCCACATCGATGGATCCAGGCATTTGTTTACACCGGAAAATATTGTTGAAATTCAACGCACCATCGGGGCTGATATTGTGATGGCATTTGATGAATGCACGCCATATCCGTGTGATTATCATGCTGCTAAAAGCTCCATGGAGTTAACACACCGCTGGCTTGAGCGGGGAATAAATCATTTTAAAAACTCAGAACCATTGTATAGTTATGAACAATACTTTTTCCCGATTGTGCAGGGAAGTGTTTACAGTGAACTGCGAAAGGTTTCTGCAGAGAAAATTGCCAGTTATGACATGCCTGGAAATGCCATAGGAGGATTATCGGTAGGCGAGCCAATCGAAGACATGTATGCCATGCTGGATGAAGTGACTCAAATTCTTCCGGCCCATAAACCCAGGTATTTAATGGGTGTAGGAACGCCTGTGAATTTGCTCGAAGGCATTGCCATGGGAGTTGATATGTTCGATTGTGTAATGCC
>DNTK01000009.1 GCA_003508755.1 Bacteroidales bacterium
ACCCCAGGTTGGGTATGTTGGTTAGAACCTTCGATAAAATGGAAAAAGGTAAACAAGAAACTCATCTAACCTATGCTGCGCAATATTTGCAAAGCCTGGATGAATAGCCTGCTTATTGGAATTATGCTGTTTTAATATTCTTCCGTCCCTTTTTCATACGCCTGATAATTTATACCTTTCAGGTAAAATAGTTATAATGAATATACCTCTAAAAAATCCATTCAAAGTTCAGTCTAATTCTGAGGAGTTTAATTGTTTTGGTTGCTCGTCATCAAACGAAATTGGTTTGCAAATGGCATTTTTTGATTGTGGAAACTCAATAGAAGCACACTGGATGCCCAAGAAACATTTCGAAGGATTTCAAAATGTTTTACACGGTGGTGTTCAGGCATCACTTCTCGATGAGATTGCCGCCTGGGTGGTGTTTGTTAAATGCGAAACTGCCGGTGTTACAAAGGCGCTTGATATCAGGTACCATGCTCCTGTATACATAAGTGATGGTAAGCTTAGACTGGTCGGAAAGATAATTAAAACAGAAGAAAAACTGGCTGTTATTCATTCAGAACTATACAACATTGACAAAAAGCTCTGCGCCGAGGCCAGAATTGAATATTATATTTTTCCTCTGGCTGTGGCAAAAAGAAAATACATGTATCCTGGAGTTGAGGCATTTTATTGATTTAATTAGCAAGAAAATTTTAGAATTGTACTCGTTCTCTTTAAAAACCATATTTTATTACTGCTTAAGATATTTGAATCTTGAAATGTACAATCTGTTCCATTTCATCTGGCCAAATCGCTTAGTTCATCACTTTCATAAATTACTTCCTGCAAGTCCTGTTTAAAAATATTGATCATGGCTTTGGCAATGGTTCTTGCATGAATACCCCTGTATCTGCGCAATCTTCCTATCAGCAGAAAGCTAAGACTTTTTATCAGAGCTCTTCCGACAGATTCTCCAAACCGCTTTTCTTTTCTATTCCCCAGTATGATCGATGGCCGGACAATGACAATATTCTCGAAATCGAATGTTCTTATTCCATGCTCCATTTCACCCTTTATTCTTAAATAGTAATTGCTTGCCGATTCATTGGCTCCGATGCTTGAAACTACAGCAAGCTTTTTTACACCACCCTCTCTGGCCATTTGGGCAATCTCTACAGGTAGATCTCTGTCGATTTTTTCCATATTTGCAACAGATCCAGCCTTTTTTATGGTGGTGCCCAGGCAAATAAAAACTTCATCAGCCTGAAAGAGTACACGATTATCCTTGAGCTTATCAAAGTCGACAACGACTTCTTTTACGCGGCTGTTTTGTGCAGATTTTGGTGTCCTTACGCACGATGTGATGCTATCATATCCGGGGTCACCAGCAAGTTCCTCTAGCAAATAACTCCCCACCAGACCTGTACCTCCGAAAACCAATGCATGTTTTTTCATACTTGTGTATTCTTAAATAAAGTTATTAAATGTTTTAGTACCTGCAGATAGATTTTTTCAAAATGTATTCAAATAAATCACATATTTTAAGTATCATATATTCAATCACATACAAGGTAGGAAATGGAAACATAAGAAAAAAGCATAAAAGCCTGTAACTTATTTCGGGTGGGCAGGGTCATATTAGCAAGTAATCACATTTAATTATTACCGTCATGAAAAGAATCGTTACAAAAACATTGACGGGTTTATTAAGTGTGACACTTATAAAGAGCATTTTTTTACTTTCAATTGCACAGGCGGGGACCGACAATGCCCACACGAAGCGATTGATTTCAGCGTCACCCACCATTCATCGAGCGGAGGATCCAGCCGACGAGATGAAAAAGAATCCCGGAGTTGTTTCAGGACAAGTTGTTTCACAAGAATCGGAACCTGTGTCGTTTGCTACCGTTGCCCTGTTGTCTCAAGCCGACTCAACTTTGATATCCGGCGCCATTACCGATGAAAACGGGTTTTTTGAGTTCAATGATTTACCACTTGGAGAGTATGCCTTGAAGGTTTCTTATTTAGGCTACAAATCCGAAGTTATTGGCAACATAAACCTGACACGAAAAAGCAGGAAGGTTGCACTCGAGCCAGCCGTGATGGAACCCGACACAAAACAACTCGATGAAGTAGTATTTACTTCCGAAAGGTTAAAAGGAGAAGAAAAGATTGATCGGACAACCTTTACATTAAACGACGATTTGCGGAAGGTCTCAACTACCGGTATTGATGTACTTAAGCACATTCCTTCAGTACAGGTCGATTTTCAGGAAAACGTGACACTCGAAGGACAGTCAAACATCCAGTTTTATGTGGATGGAGTGCTGCGAAACAAAGATTATGTGGCTCAACTCGACCCACAGCATATCGATAAGGTTGAAATCATTTCAAACCCAGGTGTTAAATACGATGCCGATGTAGCCGGAGTCATTAACATCGTAATGAAAAAAACAAAACGATATGGTGTGAGCGGTTCAGTCACTGTACCCATACCACATCCGACCAAGATACTTGCTAACCCAAAAGCAAATATCGAATATGGAAATAATAAGTTTCGTTTTTATGGTGGTACACGCATTCATATGGAGCGATTTAACGGAAGTGAATCGCTTTATACCGAAACTGACGAATCTTATGTGCAGCCTTTTAAGTTCTATAAAGAAAGTGAAGGCGAAATTGGCTGGATGAACGGGTATACAAATTATGGGATCGATTGGTTTTTAAGTGAAAACACTACCCTTAACTTTTTGGGAGAATGGAGAAAAGGGAAAGGCATTAACAATGACTACCTGAGTAACAACAGACGCTATGAAAACGGAGATCTGACACAATACTTCACTTCCAATTTAAATGGCAGTGATAACAGGGATAATCATTACCTCTCGCTATTTCTTAAACAGCAAATGCCTGGCGAAGGAAGTGAATTAACTGCTGAAGCCTATGTATACCTGCATAATTCCGACGCCCGCAACAGATATGAAGATATTTATTATGATCCGGAGGATATGCAAACCATTCTTGAGGAAGTAAACCGACAGGATCAGACACTTAATTCGAGCAGAACTGCCGAGATGAGGGTGGATTATACTTTTCAGTTAAAGAATGTAAAAAACGAAGTGGGGGCAAGGTACTATAACCAATGGATGAGCAATGATTTTACTGACGATTATAATGTATCCGGTAGCGAGGGAGAAGTTTTTGACAACTTTAAATTTACCGAAATCAGACAAACAGGCTACTATAACTTGCTGGGGGCTTTCAAGGAATTTAAATGGCAGTTGGGTTTCAGAGGAGAGTATTCGCAGTTGGATATAAACGATACCGTAAAGAAAGACTACTTTGTTTTTCTGCCACAGGTAAGTGTTAGCCGTAGTTTTGGTGAAGGAAACAATGTAAAACTTTCTTTCAGACGACAAATTCATCGTCCATCGGTACACAGCCTTAATCCTTTTACTACCTGGACAGACTCATTGCACGTATGGACCGGCAATCCGGATCTGGATCCTGCTCTTGAGAATAAAATAGAGCTGTCATATGCCAGGAACTTTAAAAACAACTACATTTCGCCTAAGTTTTATTTAAGGTATACAAAAGATAATATCCAGGATCTGTCCATTATTAATGAGGAAGGAATTACCGAAATTACCCAGGCCAATATCGGTAAAGATCTAGAGTATGGAATTGGTGTAAACGCGGCAATTCAGGTACTAAAACGTTGGCGGGTAAATGGAAATTTTGCCCTATACAATAGGGTAGTTGGTTCGGAGCATGCTCTTTCGCGCGATGAAGATAATCAGAAAGTAAGCTACAGAGCCGGATTGACGAATATAGTCATGCTGCCAAAAGAGTTTGCCGTATTTGCCTTTGCCTACTACAACTCACCCTATGTTACCTATCAGCGCGAGCACTCCCGCGATTTGCTGGTAATCTTTGGTGCAGAAAAAACATTGTGGAAAAAAGCAAAGGTTGAATTCTTCTATAATCCGTTTATTAAGGATTTTACCTATGCCGAGGTAAAAACACGAACTCAGGATTATTATGAGCACTGGAGGGGTCATCTCGATGTACATCATATTTATGCCATAGAGTTTACATATAACTTCAATTATGGCGGAAAGATTAAAAAATCGAATCGCAGAGCAGATTACGAAGTTGACGAAGGCGGCGGTACCTTTTAAGACGGTGATTCTTGATTAATATGAAAATGGCTGGCAGAATTTTTTGCCAGTCATTTTTTTGTATTAGAAATGTTTGGGTTTTTCAAATTTATTATTTGTATTTTGGCGAATTCAGAAAAATAAAAAACCTATGGCAACAAAAACACAGCACCCCAAGGGGTTAATGGTTCTCTTTTTTACCGAAATGTGGGAACGCTTCAGTTTTTATGGAATGCGCGCACTTTTGGTTCTTTACTTAACTGCAGAGATGATTGGTGGTGGTTTTGGACTTGAAAGAGGCGAAGCTTTGAAAATCTATGCGATTTTTACAATGATGGTATATTTAACCCCAATACCTGGTGGTTTTTTAGCAGATAAATTCCTGGGACAGCGGAAGGCGGTTTTTATTGGAGCCATTCTAATGGCCATTGGTCACTTCTTTATGGCTTACTCGCAGTTTGGTGAGGAAGCATTCAGGCTAGCAATGCGAAACAATGGATTGGGGTTGATAATTGTTGGTACAGGATTTCTGAAAGCAAACATTTCTACCATTGTTGGTCAGCTCTATGAAAGTAACGATCCCCGAAAAGATTCCGGTTTCACCTTATTCTATATGGGAATTAATATAGGAGCTTTTGCTGGACCTATTCTAGCCGGTTTTCTTGGAGAAAAAATTGATTGGTATTGGGGCTTTATTTCAGCAGGTATCGGCATGCTGCTTGGAACATTGTGGTTTTATTTCCAGCGAAGTAAACTGGAATTTGCCGGCATGCCCCCGGGAAGAAAAATTGAACCAGGCAGTACCTTTTATAAATTAACCGGAAGGGACAGAATTGATATTGCTATATATGTTGTTTTAAATGTTTTGCTTGTTGCCGGATTCTTGTTTCTTTGGAGAAACTTGAATGAGGTTACCAGGTCAATAATTGTTTGGTCTGTCTGCATTATCGGAGGGGGTTTTCTTATCCTCATAATTATACAAAACACGCAAGGAAAAGTTGCATGGAGCAAAATGTCGGTGCTACTCATCCTGGCGTTATTTAATATCTTTTTCTGGTCGGGTTATGAACAAGCCGGCGGTACATTTAACCTGTTTGCCAGCGAAAATACCAACAGAATGACATTTTTAGGCGAGTTTCCTGCAACATGGCTGCTTGCTGTTCCGGCCCTTTTTGTGGTTGTATTTGCAGGTTTATTTGCTGCTATGTGGATAAGGCTTCATAATAGTGGGCGTAATCCTCGCACTCCCGTAAAATTCGCTATTGGATTACTATTTATGAGTGTCGGGTTCTTAATCATTAGCATTGCAGCCAATTTGGCTGAAGAGCGCCTGGTAGGTCCAATTTGGTTAATCGGCACCTATTTGATGCATGTTTTGGGCGAATTATGTCTTTCTCCCATAGGGCTCTCCATAGTAACGAAGCTATCTCCTCAACGCATTGTTTCAATTATGATGGGAATTTGGTTTGCCAGCATTGCCGTAGCAAATCTTTTAGCAGGCTTATTAGAAGGTATTTTACATAAGTTTTTGCCCAACATGCATGTTTTCGTTTTCCTAACCATTTCAACACTTGTTGGAGGCTTGTTGGCACTTGCCCTATCGCCTGTGCTCAATAGAATGATGAAAGGAGTGCATTAGTACTTATTAAATGATTTATTAAATTTGCCGCTTATTACAAACAAACCTTATAAAAAAAAGATCAGCGATGAGCAAACTAGTAATTAATGGGTTTGATGAATTTGCCTCCTTCCTCGGAAAAGAAATCGGAGTTTCAGATTATCATCAGATCACACAGGAACAAATAAATAAATTTGCAGAAGCTACCATCGACCACCAATGGATACACACCGATCCAGAGCGCTGTAAGACCGAGTCGCAGTATGGAACAACCATAGCGCATGGCTACCTGACACTTTCATTACTCCCTTATTTATGGGAGCAAATCGTAGAGTTTAAAAACGTGAAAATGATGGTGAATTATGGCATAGAAAGCCTTAAGTTTAATCAGCCTGTAAAAGTAAATCAAAAAGTACGCTTGCGCTGCAGTCTTTCTTCTATTAAAGATTTGCGTGGCATTACTAAAACAGAAATGAAAGCAATGCTTGAGGTCGAAGGAGAACGAAAAACAGCTTTTGAAGCTACTGTTGTTTTCCTTTATCACTTTAATTAAGATATATACAATTACTTTATATTTTAGCCGGGGCATTCATTCTGCACCGGCTTTTTTTATGGGTATAAAAAGTTTTATAATTCTTTAGAAAGGGTTTTGAACAAGCTTGCGGTATGGCTTGTTTTACAAATAAAAAAAATGGAAAAACCAAAAGTAGCTGCTAAAGAACCTACGCTTATTGATCTGGAAGAGGGTAAAAATTACGCATGGTGTTCTTGCGGCAAATCAGTGAATCAACCCTGGTGCAGCGGTGCTCATAAGGGAACTAATTTTACCCCTCATATATTTCGTGCCGAAAAAGCTGTTACAGAAGCCATATGCCAATGCAAGCATACCAAAACACCACCATTTTGTGATGGTTCGCATATGGAGTTTTTGTAGTTTCTTAATGGTGAAATAACAAATTTCTGTATCGTTACTCAGAATACATGTTACTCAAAACATGTTGCGCTTTATGATACATCTGTTGATTCTATTTCATCGGTATTGGCTGTAACATTTCCAAATATTTCGCTCGAGCCGGCACCACAGCTAATGATGGTTTTCATTCCCATATCTACAGGTGTAGTTGTGAATGTTACCTTTTCGCGTTTCACATGATAAATATTTCCCGAAGTGGGATTGGGACCTGTTGGCACAAAAACTGTAATTATTTCCTCTTGGTCGTCGGTTATAAATCCTGTCATTAAGGTACCTGAATTGAAGATATCTACCAGTACAACCTTAGAAAAAAAAGATTTATTTTTCCCAAAAAACTGCATAACCGTATCCCGTGCTACTTTATAACCGGGAATCTTTATAAGGTACCGATCTTCGAGAACCTTGTTAAAGAACCTACCAAACCGCGTCTGAATAAATAGTCCGGCAAGAAAGAAGGTGCCCAGAATGGCAATAATCGTAAGCAAATATACCAGCAGTTCCTGTATTTCGGATTTCGTGTCGATTAAATCGACAATGGGGCGAAGGTATTTTCCGATGAGTATCACAATCCACCTGAAAACAATAATTAATAATCCCAGCGGTAAAACTGCCGCCAAGCCTCCAATAACAGCAGTTTGAGCAAATCGCTTAAATCGTTTTACAAATGTCATAACACTTCAATTTTGTACAAAGTTACCTTAATTAGTTTGATGTTAGATCCAGGATGCTAGATGATTTAACAATATTTAAAACATCCAACATCCTTCAACTACTATCTGATAACCTAAAACTGAATGGTATAAATTATATTTGGAAAAATACTCCACTGCACCTCATTTTCAATAATTTGCTTCCTGTCCTCGTAGTATTTTCCAACAACCGCCTGGTTATTTGTTATATTCTGCAAATCGATTTTAAACTCGTGGGTGGTGTTTTTTCTGTCGCGCCGGTAGGTGATATTAATATCTGCCTTGAAAACATTTTCGGCTCTTTCGGCATTATACCGCGACCAGTCGTATTCTTCGGCATTCCCCTCTATGGATTTTTCAAGATCGATAGGAGTGTAGTACCCTCCTCCGAAACCTGTTACTTTTGCATTTATTGCAATGGTTTTATTTTTTGAGGGATCGCCTACTTTAAACTCTTTACCAATAAGGATATTTCCTGCAAAGTGGCCATTGAAACTTGAATTTCGCTGAACACCATCAGGCGAATCAAATTTGGCATCGTACACAGAGCCAGTTAAGAGGTAGTAAAAACCACGATTATAGAAACGTTCCAATGTTAGTTCAACGCCATAATTTCTTCCCACAGCACCATTTACCAATGCTCTGTTGGTCCACCCTGAAGATTCGTTTCCATACACATACGGGCTGCTTGGATCATTTTCCCATGGCACATCATAAAGGTATTGGTAATACAACTCGCCCTTTAGCCTAAGGTTACGGTTGAAATTATACTGGTAACCTCCCACCACATGGAGTGCTTTGGTTAATCCCAGCTCTTTATTGGGCATAGTATAGTTGCCCTCTTCATCCTGCACCATGGCTGTATATGTAGCGAGGCTTTCAACTTTACTGTGCATGCCAACTCCAAAAGTGAACGATTGCTTTGGACCTGAGAAATATTTGATACCCAGTCGTGGTTCAAGAGACATATTATCATTTAGCATAAAATAGGCGTGATGCAATCCCGTTACAAGTGTTATATCATCACTTATTCTGTACTTCCAATTCACATAACTTTGAACCAGGTCGGAACGACCACTGGCATCCAGTTCTGTAGTGTAATCTCCTTCGCCCAGGTTATCGTATTCCGAAAACATGTAGTAGCCAAGATTGGTGTAGGTTAAACCTCCCTTTACACGGTGTTTGGCATTTATCTTATAGTTCATACATGTTGAGGCACGTAGCCAGTCGTTTTGGGTATCTTCCCGTCCTGCAACAAAAAATTCGCCAATCGCATTTCGTCTCGAATATTCTCCTCCGGCACCATTGCCTGAAACAGAGAGGTTGGTTTTAATATATACTTGGTTGCTTAGAGGAACCATGTGGTTAAGTCCCACCACACCCATGTGTGCATTCCAGTCGGCGGTTCTATGAACATAATCCTCATTATCTTCATCACGATCTTCCTGGTAAATACTGCTGAGGCCACCGAGACCAAAAATGGTAAAATGTCCGGCCTTTCCTGCAGGTAAGTGCATTTTAAACGACAGGTCCTGGTATTTGGGTACACCAAAAAAATTTACAATACCCAACTCATCTAAAACAGCAAGCGACGAATAGCGATAATTAATCAGGTACGATCCCCCGTATCCTGCAGTAAAAGGCCCTTCTAATGTACCATCGAATCCCAGGGCTCCGGCAGAGAGTGAGTATTCCCTTTTTTCACTGTTTCCTTTTCGAAGTTTCATATCAAAAACTCCTGAATAAGCATTTCCGTATTCCGGAGCAAAGGCACCTGTCAGAAAATCAGAGTTATCAAGCATAGCGCTGTTTAGAGCATTTATTGGGCCACCCGACGCTCCCTCGTCAGCAAAGTGGTTCGGATTAGGAATCTCTACACCTTCCAGGCGCCACAAAATACCTTTTGGAGAGTTTCCGCGTACAACGATGTCATTCTGACCATTAGGATTGGTGGTTACTCCTGCAAAAGATGAAACCATTCGGGCAGGATCATTAAAAGTACCGGCATAGCGTTTGGTTTCTTCAACAGTAAAAGAACGGGCACTAACCGTAGACATGTCGTTTAATGCATCTCCTTTGTTTTTATTTGCTGTAACAACTACTTCCTCCAGTTGTGTTAGCGATTCTGAAAGTTCCACATTCAGGTAAACCTCCTTGCCCGAGCCCACTAAAACATTTGGAATTGCTTTGGTTTCGTAGCCCAGATAATTAGCTACAATGGTATGCCTGCCAATAGGCAAATCTTTAAAAGTAAAGTTACCCTCAATATCCGTTACAGTGCCAATTATCGGTTCTGAGTCTTTTACATATAGGGTAACTCCAACCAGTGGTTGTTTTGAGTCAATATCAGAAATAGTACCCCGAACATTTTGTGTGATGACCTCTTGAGCATTTAGATTAACGCTTAAAAAAAGCATAATAA